>JBDUAM010000429.1:0-3122 GCA_040004655.1 Chthonomonadales bacterium
CTGTGTTTGTGCGGGCATTTCGGTGAATGGTTTAGTTGATTCGTACACACAACAAATAAGTACCAGGACAATTTGATGCACGAGATGACAGAGCCCGAAGAGGTCGAAGCACAGAAGGCCGATAGTCTAGTTCACACGGGTTCTCAAGAAATTGATGAAGACCTCGGCAGTTTTGTAGCCGGTTCGGGAGCTTCCAATAGCCGCACCCTTGTACCGGAGGAGTATGCACGGCTCCATGCGGATATCGAGCGAGCTGCCAATCCCGCCCGCTGCTTTGTAGTTGGGGTGACGTCGGCGGTTTATGGTGAAGGCAAAACCACAGTAGCCATGAACCTCGCCACAACCATGGCTCAGAACTCGGAAGCCCGGGTCACATTGGTCGACTTCAACCTCCGCAACTGGGACCTTCAGACGCGCCTAAACCTGGATCATTCCGTTGGACTGGTGGACGTACTTGAAGGCGCCGAAGATGATCTTAACGCCGTGGTAATGCCAACCGAACTACACAACCTGTTTGTTGTGCCTGCCGGTCGAGCTGCCTCCAACCCCGCAAGGCTGGTACGATCCGCCCGGCTTGCCCAGGTGATGACCGGCCTGAAGCAGCGAAACGATTTTATTGTCATGGATATGGCTCCCATTCTTCCCGTCGCCGATACCAAGAGCATTGCCAAATTGTTGGATGGCGTAGTGATGGTCGTTCGCGCAGGCGTAACGCCACGAGAGATTGTCGGTCGCGCCATGGAAGCCGTTGGTCCGGACAAAGTGCTCGGGGTGGTGCTAAACGGCGTCGGAACCGCAATGCCAAGATGGCTTCAGCGCTACTTCTCCTAATCCCGATCCTCCGCTGGCTCCTCTTTGCGGTAATAGGTTCGGTCTGGCTCTTCTGGGCTACCTGTGCCCTCTATCTCGTAGTCTTGCTATTTGCGGCGATCATTGCCAGACGCGATAGCTCCCCGTTTCTCGACCCAAAAAATCGATTCTGTCTGCTGATCCCTGCCCACAACGAGGAGTTAATCCTCGGAGAAGTGCTGGATCGACTCCAACAGGTCGAATATCCACGTGACCTCTGGACAGTCTTCGTGATCGCCGACAACTGCACAGACTCTACTGCCGACGTGGCAAAGACTCACGGCGCTGAACCGATGGTCCGGAATAATCCTGACGAGATCGGTAAGGGTTACGCCCTCGACTGGGCTATCCAACAACTTCTCGTGGACAAACGTAACTTCAATGCATTCCTTATTCTCGACGCCGACTCTATCCTCTCTCCAAACTTTCTGCATGTGATGAATCGAGCCATTGAGAAAGGCTCTGTTGCCATGCAGGGCTACTACGGCGTGCTGAATGTGCACGACTCCTGGCGTACCAAACTGATGGCCGTGGCACTGGCGTTGGCGCATTACGTCAAGCCAATAGGTCGCCGAACGCTGGGACTCAGTGATGGCTTGAAGGGAAACGGCATGTGCTTCACCCGGGAAGCGTTGACGCGGGTCCCGTGGTCCGGAGAGAGTGTAACCGAGGACATCGAATATACACTGCGCTTGGTCGACGCTGGAATTAGAATTGATTTCTTGCCACAAGCCATTGTGCAAGCGCAGATGCCAACTACCGGCAAACAGGCGACCACACAACGCCAACGCTGGGAGGGTGGACGATACGGTCTCTTCAAGCGCGCCATCGGTTCCGCAATGAAGTTCTTCTCGCGGGGTAAATGGATGCAGTTTGACCGATCTTTTGAACTTATCATCCCGCCATTTGTGGAGATGTTCGCATTACCGGTTGTAATTGCTGGAGCCCTGGGAATCTGGACCGCCATGCGACCCGGAAGCCCAACGGTTAACTTGCTTCTGGCCGGATGGCTTTCTGTTCTCGCGCTGGAATTGGTTTATCTTGTTGGCGGGCTCGTTGTCGCCCGTGTGCCGATGTCCGTGGCATCAAGCCTGCTTTTCGCGCCGTTCTACATTCTCTGGAAAATTGTGGTGGTCATTGCCGTATTATTGAAAAAGGGAACGGGCGGTTGGAATCGCACCGAGCGGAGATCACTCTGATGTCCGGCCCCCTGCAAAACTCTCCTCGTGATACCGTAGCGATCCTCGGTGTGCCGATAGATAAACTCGACATGCAGCAGGTGCTGGCCAAAATCGACCGATATGTGAAATCCCGACGATTCCATCAGATAGCTACGGCCAACAGCGACTTCTTGCTCAAAGCCCACCAGGATCCGGAGCTGCGCGCCGTGCTGCGAATGTCCGACATGGTGGTTGCGGACGGAATGCCGATTGTAAGGTCCTCCAAGTGGTTGAAGTCACCGCTGGCGGAGCGTGTGACTGGCGCCGATCTGGTTCCGCTTCTGGCTTCACAGGCCGCTGCAAAGGGCTACCGAATCTTCATGCTCGGCGCCAAACAAGAAGTCGCCGAGCGGGCACGCAAAAAATTGGAAGCTGACAATCCCGGACTGAAGATCGTCGGTGCGATCTCCCCGCCACTTACCGAACTGGTCCGAATGGACAACGTGCCCATCCTCAGAGCCATTGAAGAGGCAAATCCGGATATCTTACTCGTAGCATTCGGCAATCCGAAGCAAGAGAAGTGGATCCATATGCATCGCGAAATCCTGAATGTTCCGGTCTGCATTGGGATTGGCGGCACCTTCGATTTCATCGCCGGAGAGATTCCCCGAGCGCCAAAGTGGGTGCAAAGTATTGGCATGGAATGGCTCTATCGACTCTGCCAGGAGCCAAGGAGACTCTGGAAGCGGTACGTACACGACATCGGCCACTTTGGAAAATATATCACTGCCCAGATGAATGTCATGAGCGCCTTTCGGGGTGATCAGCCATTCAAGATCGAAGCTGTTTCCATTGACGGCCGAAATGTAGTCCGGGTCAGCGGCAAGTTCTTGGCAAGCGATTCTACTGATTTTGTCTCTCTGGTAGATCCACTCATTAGTGAGGGAAAGCCTTTCTCTATCGACCTATCCACCCTCAAATTCATTGATAGCGGCGGATTGAGCGCCATTTTGACTGCGTGCGGTCGAAGCGCCCGCAAAGGCCTCCTCTGCAGCATCATTGGAGCGACCGGGCAACCGGCCGCGGCCATTCGACATGCGGGAACCGACCCTT
>JBDUAM010000357.1:0-3122 GCA_040004655.1 Chthonomonadales bacterium
ACTGCAGCTCGAAACTGCGCTCACTTTGCCGAGACAAATTGTCGGCAAGGTCAAATCAAATCGTTGCGCATTGCCTTCGTCTGACAAGACGGCAAATTCATTTCCCGAGTTCATTGCAATTGAGCAGGCGCGCCCTTGCACAGGAACAGTCCAACTTTCACCTGTGCTCAAGCGACAGACTCTCACTGCGTGCAAGTCATCCATCAACACAACGTAATCGCCACACTGACTAAGCTTGGCTGACTTAATAGCTTGCGCTTGGTCGTCGACTGAGATACAGAGGGAATCGATTGAAGTTTTCAAAAATTTGGTCATAGATTTTCTCCAATGAAAAACTGGCGCCTTGTCAGGGCGCCAACACAAAGGTTCAGCAAGAGTCAAGGAGGTGGTCACCATATGCGATACCGCATGGCTCCATTACACAAGCAGCCAAAATTCTAATTGCCACCCCACTGCCCTACAGGCAGTGGAATGAGATCGATTAATAACGTTTATCAGAGCTGGTTGCGGATACCACCCAAGATTTTTTGTTGAAACAATTACGATTGGAAACTAGGCGAATTGAACGGATCATTGCAACCTGGCCGAGCCTCTGTTTGGGATATTTTGCTGAAAAAAGATTCGTACTATTACGCCAACTGGAATATTTTCGCGACTGCACTAACTGGCGCACCAACACGTACAAACCCCCATTCACAACCACTTACATGGCTGTCGCAGCTCAACGAACACTAGTCGGGTAAGCAATGGGGCGTCACCGCCCCATGCTCCCCTCAGAACTGATCGTGATAGTTTCCCATCGAGCAGCTCAAGCATTCATCAAAATTGGCACTGAAAATCATTCTCGTTGATAGCGGCCCTTGGTACTGCGTTTCTGCCAGTAATCCTGCAAAACAGGATCATCTGGACTGGCACTACGAACTACTTTGACGTGATACTTGATTGGGATAGCACTGACTTTCGTCAGATACACTTCAGTCAATTCTCCGCTTAGGTAGTCGCGTACTTTACTGAAGAAGATCCATTTTCTTCCTTTGAGGGTTCTGAAGTATCTTCTGAACACCCAGTCCTTGCTCTTCTTTGGGTGGCGTCGAACACACCAGCGCCAAATAGCTAGCCAGACTTGGTGGTCAACGTAGTCAAAGACCTGCTTGCTATTTACGTGTTTGTAGAAGTTTCCCCAACCACGAAGGATTGGATTGAGGTGTGATATCACAGCCTCAACCGGTATCGTTCTATGGCAGCGTAACCAGTCTCGAATTTCCCGCAGGAGTTTGAACACCTTCTCCTTTTGTGGTTTGATGATGCATTTGCCTTTGTATGTCCGCACATTGAATCCAAGAAAATTGAATCCATCGAGGATAGATACAACTTTCGTTTTCGTTGTGTTGAGCATCAGGACTCTTTCTGCGAAGAAATTTTCGACGAGAGGTACTAGGATCTGAATTTCTTCGAAGGTGTTTGCGGTAACTAAGAAATCATCCGCGTAGCGAATGTATCCGGCGTTACCGAGAAGTGATTGCAATCCATCCAACGCAATGTTTGCGAGGAGAGGAGAGATCACTCCACCTTGTTGCACACCAGATGTGGTGGCATGAAGACTTTCAGCTTCTACGTAACCTGCTTTTAACCATTGCCTAATCAACTCACGACCGGGAGCATTGCCCAATCGGTCCAGGATGAAGTTATGGTGTATGTTGTCAAAAGCGCCTTTTAGATCCGCATCTAGAAGCCATCTATTCTTGGAGGATTTTTTAAATCGTAACCAACAATGTTGGATGGCATCATGACAGCTTCGACCCGGTCGAAACCCGTAGCTATTGGGCTCAAAACGAGCTTCCCAGCTGGGCTCAAGTGCGTTTTTGACAATGGCTTGAGCAACTCGATTTTTGATAGTCAAAATACCCAGTGGACGCTGTTTTCCACCAGCTTTCGGAATGTAGATCCGTTTCGCGGGTCGTACTTTCCAGGCGTGATATTTGGACATTTGTCGAGCTAGATTTGCTCTGCCTCGGGCGGTTAAAACTCTCTGGCGATCAATGCCAGGTGTTTTTCGACCCTTGTTTTGTTGCGTCACTTTTCGGACGCTGTGTAGCAGGTTAGAATGACTCCGCAGCATCAGTTTCATCAAGCTTCTGACTTGATTCCACTTGCCGCACTTGGTTGCCCGGAAGATTCTTTGCCTCAAGTTCTTAATCCGTTTCTCAATGAGCTGCCAGTCTATGTCATCCCAATCGAGTCGTGGTCCCTTTGTTCCGATGTCTTGATTGACTCTATCTTTCACTTAGGTTCAGTTCCTTTGCTCGAATATTCCGCTGAATACCATTCGGAAGTCTGCCACTTTTCAGTGTAGGTATTGCCCTATCCGCGCCATTACAGTGCGGCTTTCGCTTTCTCCGAATTCCTTTACCCCCTCAGTATTTGGTCTTTTCTTGCGATCAGATTACTCGCTAGAAGCGAGAACTCATGGGGCTTACCATGTTCTGCAAATTTGACAATGATCAGGGCGGGTTCCACCCTTGTTCCGATGGGATTTAGGCACCTCGCTACTGGAACACAGACCCAGCAGCCAACCCACGAACCTTTTGGTTACGGCGTAACAACCTTATTTCGCCGTTCTTGCAAATGACGGAACTTTGATGATTCACTGAACGTTAACCCTTCTGATCTTCTCTCGATTTACATCGCATTAAGGTTTGCGATTTGGACCTTTCGTGCCCTGCTTACGGCGCGTTCATTACTTACAAGCGTCGCGGGCGAAGTCAAATGACTCCTTTACGTGAGAAACGGGAGTGGTGCATCCCGTGGTCTGTGACCAATCAAATTTGCATCTTTCATGTCACACCTGTGTAATACCACAGTGATTTGTGGTGGCATGCAGGTTAATCTGAAGTGATTTGAAGGATGACTTACCAGATCATGAATAGAGATCAATTAATAGATCGGACACTCAATATTTACCTGCAAATTGCAGAATCAGCGAGGCTCTCGAATGATGCGTCACTTTCGCACTCGATGCTTCTTGCGGCATACGAGCAAGTGCAAAATTTTAGTCAAGTTGTGAATCAAAAACCACTGACGAAACTGGCAGAATTATTGGCAATGGAAAAATTGACCAAGCA
>JBDUAM010000493.1:0-3122 GCA_040004655.1 Chthonomonadales bacterium
GCATCTTCCAAGATATGTTTCACCTTCGATACATTGGCGACACTGACGCCGGCGGCCAGTGCGATCTTCTGGCGTACATCCACTCGGTAAGCTTCCGTCAATTGTGACGAACCCTTCTCTCGGCCCCCGATCCGCTGGTTCAGTTTGGCCCGTTCCCTAAACCAAGGTTCCAACTCGAGCGCCAGCAGGATGCGAACGAAATCATTGAGACCCTTTGAGCTACGATTCCGGTCGATGATGGAGAGTAGCGCTTCCTCCCGGTTCATTTGCCAGACAATGCAACTTATGGTTGGGCGCTTCTGGAGCTTGGCGAGCTGCCAGAGGACGTACCCCTCGACGACATACCCATCCTGGGTGATGATTGGCGGGTTGTCATAGGCCGACTCGCCGCGATTTGCGAGGACGGAGATCTCGGCCGTTGAGTAACCCGGGCAGTGCTTAGCGAAGTCCGGGTGAGCACGCAAATGGTCTACGATCCACTCGTTCGTTGAGCCTGGAGTCAACGTCAAGTGTGCGAGGTATGAGGGAGCTGACAACGCAAATTCAGGCGAGGCGACGTTCACGGCTAGCACCGGCTGAGCTCTACCTGCTTGTTGACCCATTCGTCAACTTCAGACTCTAACCAGCCAACCGCACGAGCACCAAGGCGGACAGGTTTGGGGAAACGATTCTCAGCGACGGCGGAATAGATGGAGCTGCGGGAGAGCCCGACTTTGACCTTGACCTGGGGTAAGCGAAGAATTGCGGTTGCCATGATGCCTCCGTTGCGGTGAGTGATTCTAAGAAACGAATCTGAGACAACAATGAATTGCGACCGCCTCTGACAACACCCTTCCACCAGAGTCCAAGGGTGTCCTGAGACACCGAATTACCGCGTTTGCGGCGCCCTCCGTTATCTTTTATGAGGTGGTAAAAAATTTGTCTCAGAGGTTCTGAGACAAAACAGAAATGCATGACCTCACGGATTTCAGGCGATTTTCGGGACTTCGACACAGAGAAGCTATGGAACGAGGATGACCTTGAAGAGGAAGTTAAAGTCCGGCACAGCAAGACTCCGAACTACGCCACGAGCCCACCTGCCGCCGCGGTGGGATGAGGTGCCACATCAGGAGATCCTTCTGGAGGCTCAACGTGCGATGGTCCTTCGGTCGCCTGCTAGAGCAGCAGACGATTCGCGCCGCTACCTTCTCAAGCGCCGGCTACCGCGTAACGATCCAGCCGACCACATGAGGTATATCGAGATGGAGTCAGCGCGGATCGTTGAAACCCTTCGGCAGTTGAGAGATCAGTACCGAAGCTATTTCGAAGAGCGCGGCTGCAATCCGATTGCTGAAATGTATTGGGTCGTTATCCGACACGGGGTCAAGGATTGGGCGATTATGGCCTTACGGTCGGCAGCGGTAGAGTACATCGCGGCGTCGCAGGTCGACAGCGCGATGTGGAAATCACTGTTCGATTTTTCGGGACCCTACAATGAATTCTTTTCTTTGGGTCAGGCGCCCAATGGCGCGCCTGACCTGCATGAAAAGCTGAAGGAAACGATCTCGGCACTACTCTCTAAGACTGGATTTGACCAAATTATTGATGGCGGTCCGTTTGGACGCCAACACCAGACCTACTTGGCAAAAAGCTTTCCAGGGCGCGCTTTTCTAGAAGGCAGAGAGACCTTCGATGCAGTTATCAAACGCCGGCAGCAGAGTTGGGACGACGCTAAACCTTGGACTGAGGGTCTTGCAAGCCTTTTTGAAGTCACGCAGCAGGAGGTCTTCGCTCAGTTCGCCGCATTGGGGGAGCAGGCAAAGGAGGCGGAACTCAGGTTCGTGAACCTTTCAGCCTTCCAACGGATCGCATATACCCATCTCGTGAGCTTCGCGCGCGGCAAAGTCGTGACCGAGGCTACTGCGAAGAATCGCTGGCCGAAGCTACTCCTCGCACTCGATGAAGCTGGAATTATGCCCGATACCACGCTGCAAGGGAAGGCACGAGAGACCCTCATGGCGACTCGTAGGAAGGGACTAAAGCTTCGCACTTGGCAGGAGTGCTATGCCTCACCCGCAAGAGTAACGCTTGAGGATGGCAAGGTTAGGGCCCTTCGGCGTGAGGTGACCCATTCAATCCATAACGCGGCGAAGAAAGCTGACTATCAGTTGGGAAAGGTCTGGGGTCGCCAGACGAATTCCGCCACGGGATCGAAGAAGGCTTCCTCTGCATTGAGCAACTCGAGGGCAAAAGACTAAGGAATAAACCAGTGGGTGTATATTTGGGTGTATATCAAAACACAATTATTTCAGAATGCTAATAATAAACAGTTTATCGTTTGGTTTGAATCCCTCCTCTGCAATGGAAATGGAGAGTGCGCTCCGGCCTGACTGATCTGTGGTGGTTTCGGCGGTATTCTCTGATCGCATTTTTGGCACTTCCCTTTCGATATGGAATGGAACTGGAGAAAGTTGACTCTTCTGCGATCGTAGGATCGTGTCTGAACACGGCACAGCCAACATCGGAATAGCTCAAGAAGTCCGCAAGCTGCTTAAGGAGTAGATCCAGCGCAGAATTGCTGTGTTTGTTATGCGGACCTGGCCGGGAAGGCAAAGGTCTGCTCTTTCCAGTGCATCGGGATGGCGGTGAGCAGATCGTTGAGCGAGAGGGGCAGCGATTGACGCCGAGTAATCATGCTCTCAATTGACTGTGGCCCAAGCTGAACCAGCTTCATATGCATATGAATAAAGCGTGGTGAGACACGATGCATTTCGGCCAGTTGCGCGATACTGCTGGCTTCTCCTGTTGTGATCTGCTCGTACCAACGGCGGGCGCGGGCGATGGCTTTGAGGATGGCCTGGCGGCTGGCGTCCGTGGTGATGCTGGTGCCGGCGACGACAATGCGTACCGCGTGGCCTTGCCGGACATGGCGGAAGGGACATTCGATCGATGCAATCTGCGGAAAGCCGAAAGTAAGATCACCGCCGCCGAGAATCTGATTGACGAGCGCCGGTACATGCAGACGGATCTCAACGTGATCCGGGTGGATGACGACGCGCTCGACGATATTCTTCAGAAACTGATTGCGATCAGCGGCGGGGCGCTCACGCCATTTTTGCACCATTGTGGCTGCCTGCGCGATT
>JBDUAM010000071.1:0-3102 GCA_040004655.1 Chthonomonadales bacterium
CGCGCAACGTGAGTATCCCATAGAGGATTACCCGTGCGGGCGTCGATGGCAACTAGATGTGCATCCACCGCAGCGAGATAAAGGGTGTTGCCGTGAATCGCGAGTCCGCGGGTGATACGGCCACAACAGAGACGCGAATCGGCGGCGGGAGTATAGCGGTAAATCCAGAACATGCGGCCCGACTCGGCGTCGAGAGCGACGACATCATTGCCCTGCGTGGTATAGAGAACACCGTCAGCGACGATGGGCGTAGCTTCGTAGGGATCGAGCCAGTGTGTCTGGAAGATCCACTTGAGTTGGAGATTCTTTACGTTTTCGGGGGTGATCTGATTGAGGCGGGTGTAGTGGTTGCTGCGATACGTTCCGTTGAACGTGAGCCAATTCTCCGGCTCATTCTCGGCATGAAGAATACGGGCCGGTGTGACTCCGGTGAGATGGGCCGGGTCCGCGTGTGAGACGAAGATGCCTGGTTTTTCCTCGGGCTCGGAGTTTTGGCTGGCCGGTACGAGTTCGTCTAACGGAATAGGGCCGGATGGCTTCGCAGGAGCGGAAGATGTGGGGTGACGGCCGGCTCCGGTAGATGGTGCAGCGGTTGTCGCCTCAGTGTCGTTGCCGTAAAAGGCGGAGAGGTATTGAATGACAAGTTGAATGTCGGACGGGCTGCCTTTGGCCCCGCGACTCACCATGTCTTCGACCTGATCGGCCCAGTGTTCCCGGGACATGCGCTGTCCCGTAACAACAGAAAGCGAGTGGCACTGCGTGCACATTCTCTGCACGGTGTCTTTACCCTGGCCATCCGGCAGGTCAGATTGCTGCGCCTGGGCAAGAGACGCGAAGGCGAGACAAGCCAGTGCGAGAAGAAGATGGTGCGATCGCGCAGCGAAATGGAGCGATGTGTGTTGATGTCCCATGGGATTTCGCATCTCGATCCTGAAAACGTTCTCTTTGCGAAGCATCCTATATCGATGACTCAATAATATGCAAAGAAAATTGCGTAATGCGCAATTTAGGGGTTTCGGATGAGGTGATTCGCTTGGCTTTGGCAAATTGAGCGGGGGGCATGTGAATCCGAAGACTAAACCCTCACTGGAACCATGAGAGGGAGCCGCAGATATCTATCACACGGACTCCATTCATAGATTGCATTCAATGCTGTGCTTGATGCACCCGGCATTTGGGCTTGAAGCGGATAGTCATGGCCGCCTCTGCTCGAGGCATGTTACGCTTTCGGCAAAAGACGTACAGACTGAAAGCTATGGAACTCTGTGCCGAGGAGCGATGGATTTTCACTATCGAGATCAGAACCGAGAGACTCACCGATTTTCTGTGAAGCGATTGCTGGCCACTAAACGCGCTTACTTGTGCGCCCTCTCGAGTAAAAGCAGTCGACTGACACCAATCCTGCTCATATCGTGTGCCATCATGCTAGGTGGAGCGTCAAATGAGGATCTACCTAGCATTCGTGCAGCCGATGGACCCGGGGACGCGCAAGGGGAACCGCACGCTGGCCACGAAATATTCATAGCGCGATGCGCTTCGTGTCATGGAACGCAGGGTACCGGAGGCGAGTTTGCTCCTTCGATTGTGGCGCGAGTTCCCCTCATGACAGATGAAGAACTCCAGAGATTGCTTCACGATGGTTTCCCCTCGGCCGGTATGCCCGCTTTTCCCGATGTATCCGGTGAAGATCGCACTCACCTCATCACGTTTCTTCGCACCCTGAAACACGCAGACGACTCTATGCAAACGGTGTCGGTTCCTATGGCCGACGGTCGATCCATGCAGGGAACGATCCTGAACCGCTCGGCGAACGATCTTCAATTGTTAGACCTGAGCCACACGCTTCGTCTCCTGCGGAACACCGCCGATGGTCATTTCCGCGAAGTGACATCCGAGATGGACTGGCCAAACTACGACGGCGGCACACTGGGAAGCAGATACAGCGAAGCTAAGCAGATCAATACGACAAATATCACCAGATTGCAGAATCGCTGGATCTTTCAGATTCGAAGCGCTCCACGTGAATTACAGGTCACGCCTACCGTTGTGGGAGGGGTGATGTACGTGACGACTGTGAATGAGTGCTATGCCCTGGATGCTGGTTCAGGACGCCTGATCTGGCATTACCAACGCTCTCGTTCGAAGAATGTCGCCAGTGTCGCCGGAACGGGAGTAAACCGAGGTGTCGCGGTAGCCGGAGATAAAGTCTTTTTGCAGACAGACAATGCCCATTTGATTGCACTCAATCGCTTTACCGGAACTCTCTTATGGGATATAGGCATGGGAGATGTCCACGAAAATCATGGAGGTACGGCAGCGCCGCTGGTAGTAGGCAATATGGTGGTTTCGGGTATCTCCGGAGGCGATAGCGGGGCCAGAGGATTTGTCGCAGCCTACGATCAGGTAACCGGCAAGGAGTTGTGGCGCTTCTGGACAGTTCCGTCCGCAGGGCAACCCGGGTCCGAGACCTGGATAGGTTCCGCGATCGAGCATCCAGGCGGTGCAACGTGGATGACCGGAGAATATGATCCAGAATTGAATACCATCTACTGGCCTGTAGGGAATCCGGGGCCTGATCTCGTAGGAGATAAAAGACTCGGTGACAATCTTTATACCGACTCAGTGGTTGCGCTCGAGCCCGCGACTGGAGCATTGAAATGGTATTTCCAATTTACTCCTCACGATGTGCATGACTTCGACGCCATGGCGCCGCCCGCTATTGTGAATACCACATGGGAGGGAGCGCCGAGGAAGTTGCTGGTGCAGGCCAACCGAAATGGATTTCTATACGTGCTGGATCGTGAGAATGGAAGATTTTTATTTGGAGCGCCGTTTACGAAGAAGCTCGATTGGGCTTCGGGCCTGGATGCGCAAGGCCACCCGATTCGGGTACCTGGTAAAGAACCGACCACTGGAGGCAACCTTGTTTGTCCATGGCTCAGCGGTGCCTCAAACTGGTACTCCACCTCCTGGAATCCGATTACGCAACTTTATTATGTTCAGACCGCGGATAAGTGCGGTATTTATACGAAACGAGAGCAAAAGTTCGAGTCGGGACGGAGCTTGATGGGGGGATCCTACAGTTCTGACCCCTCAGATGCC
>JBDUAM010000397.1:0-10402 GCA_040004655.1 Chthonomonadales bacterium
CTATCCGGAGCCTCCCCCACCCGGAATGGTTCCATCCTGCGCAGAAGGTGGCGTCCTGGGAATTCTGCCGGGCATCATCGGCGTTATGCAAGCCACGGAAGCGGTGAAGTTAATTCTCGGAACCGGTGAACCACTTATTGGTCGACTCGTACTCTTCAACGCATTGAAAATGCAATTCCGTGAACTGAAATTGCGCAAAGATCCGGATTGCCCGATCTGCGGAACGCATAAGACAATCACAGAGTTGATCGACTACCAGCAGTTCTGTGGAATCACACCGCCAGCTCTGGAAAGTGAAACGAAGGAACCTAACAACTTGGAAATTACTGTCAAAGAGTTGAAAGCCAGATTTGACGCAGGTGAACACCCTATTGTCATTGATGTGCGAGAAGCCTACGAAGCCGATATTGCCAAAATCCCGAACACCACATTGATCCCAATGAACGAAGTTCCGGTTCGGCTTTCTGAAATCCCGAAGGACAAGGAAATCATTCTGCAATGTCGTTCGGGCAAGCGTTCACAATCGGTGTTGGAGTATCTACAGACACAGGGTTATACCAACCTGAAGAACCTTAAGGGCGGCGTACTCGCCTGGTCTGAAGAGATCGACCCAACCGTCGCACAATATTAACGAAAATGATAAGATGTACAGAAGGCCGATCTGATTTCAGATCGGCCTTCTTTTCGTTTGAAGAAATGTTTATTTTGCAGCTGGATTGTTAACTGTCAGCAGAGAGATCAACCACCCTGGTGCAAGTCCGAATATGATAGTGGCAAAGGCAGAGATTGCAAGTACCGATCTTACTGGTGCGCAAGAAGTAGCGGCTTTAGGTGACGCTCCAACAGGCTCCTCAAAGGTCATCATATAGACAACTCTAAGGTAGTAATAAACTGCAAAGACCGAGGCCAGGGCCATGACGATTGAGAGCATGATCTGTCCGTTCTGAACCGCGCTCATGAATATCTGCCACTTCCCCATAAATCCCATGGTCGGTGGGATGCCGCCGAGAGAAAGCATAAAGAACATCATGCCATAGGCCGCAACCGGATTTGTTCTTGACAGCCCCTTCAGATCTTTAATGCTCTGGAATTCTTTGCCTTCCGGGCTCAAGTAGACCATCACACCAAAGGCACCCATAGTCATAAAGACATAGGCGAAGAGATAGAAGATTGCGGATTGTGATGCCAATCCGGTTAAACGGTGTCCTGTAGTCGAAACTGGCAGCGATGCAATGGCGACCATCAGATATCCGGCATGCGCGATGCTGGAATACGCTAGTAGTCGCTTCAGGCTTGTCTGAGATATCGCCAGAATATTTCCAAAAATCATTGAAAGAATTGCAAGAATTTGTACCGCAGGCAGCCAGGCGACTTTAACTGGCGAAAGCGCATCAAATACCCGAAGCAATGCTATAAAGGCGCCAATCTTCGCCGCGGCTGCCATGAACGCCGTTACAGAGGTCGGTGCGCCGTCGTAAACGTCCGGTGTCCACTGGTGGAACGGAATAAGCGCAGCCTTGAAGCCAAGGCCAACAAGCAGCAGCCCAACTCCTGCCAACAGCATCGCTGAGAACCCGTGCATCTGCGATGCTTTGGCAAAGATAACGTCAAGGTTGGTCGACTGCATGACCCCATAAACCATCGAAATACCATACAGAAGAAACGCAGAGGCGAATGCGCCAAGCAGGAAGTATTTGATACTTGCCTCTTCAGATCGTGCCTCTTTCGTGGAAAATCCTACCAGCGCGTAGAGCGCGAAGGAGAGGATCTCAAGACCCAGGAATAATACGATTAGATCGTTGGCATCGGTCATGAGCATGGCACCACTTACGGACAACAAGAGCAGAACGTAGTAGTCTGAACGATTCAAACCCTTGTTCCGAAGATAAGTCCACGCGACAAGCACAGAGAGAAATGCGGTTACCAGAAGTGCAATGTTCCCCATGAAAGAGACGTAATCAACCTTTACGGAATCAGCAAACGCTGTTGTCATCGAATCGGCATAGGTTGAGCGAATATTGAAACAAAAGAGGGCTGAAACAACAATTGCAACAAGCGAGATGATAGCTGGCCAGGCTCGTTTATCACGCCAGAAAAAAGTGTTACCTAGCATAATCGCGGCGGCTGTGAGCCAGAGAACGATCACCGGCATAAGCATCATGGTATCAACGGAAACGGAAGAAAAATCAATTGCTGGCAATGGGAATTATCTCCTTTCCAGCTTTCGACTGCTCTTTTGGAATGATCACTCGTGGATCGCCATCTTCCGGCAACTGCATTTGGCCCAATCCCACGTCGTTTTGAATGTTTGTAACCGGAGCAGTTAAGAACTTGGTCCAGTACGGAGATGCGCAACCGATCCAGAAGACCAGAGCGACCAACGGAACCAGGACTGCAATCTCAACCTTAGTAAGATCGAGCAGAGACTTGTTCGATTCATGCGTCACCGGGCCAGTAAATACGCGCTGGAACATCCAGAGCATGTAAATCGCGGAAAGTACCATTCCCGTGCTGGCAATTCCAGCATAAATTGATCCTGAGATGGGCGAGATATATACGCCCTGCAAAATGGTGAATTCCCCCACAAATCCATTGGTCAGTGGCAAGGCCACTGAGCTTAGAAGCGCAATCAAGAAGAATGCGGCGAATACAGGCACAATGCGTTTAATTCCACCATAAGCTGATATTTCTCGTGTGTGCTTTCTTTCGTACATCATCCCTACCATAAAGAAAAGCATTCCCGTGCTTATACCGTGATTGACGCTTTGCAATACAGCGCCTGTCAATCCCAATTTTGTGAATGAGAATATCCCGAGCATGACAAAACCGAGGTGGCTCACACTGGAATAAGCCACGAGCTTCTTCATGTCAGGCTGTACAGTCGCGACAACCGCGCCGTAAACTATGCCAATTACTGCAAGGGCCAGGAACAATGGAGCAGCAGCTTTTGCCTGCTCAGGGAAGAGCGGCAAGGCAAACCGAATGAATCCATATGCACCCATCTTTAACATGATTCCGGCAAGGATAACCGACCCCGCAGTCGGCGCTTCCACGTGAGCATCGGGCAGCCACGTATGGAACGGGAACATTGGCACTTTGATCATGAAGGCCAGAGAGAAGGCGCTAAACAGATAGAGCATCGTTTGAGGCTTGATGCCGAGAAGTAACTGATGAGCGTCCGCCCCACGTGACACGAGGTCCACGACGCTGAACGAGCCGGTCGCAACGTAAAGATAGACGATCCCGACCAGCATCAAAACGCTGCCTGCAAATGTATACAGGAAGAACTTGACGGCTGCAAATATTCGTCGATCATGACCCCAGATACCGATGAGGAAGTACATCGGAATGAGGACCGCTTCCCAGAAGACATAGAAGAGCACAAGATCCAGCGCGCAAAAGACGCCCGTCATTGCTGTTTCCAGCAACAACAAGAAGATCATGTACTCTTTGACACGCCTCTTAATGTTAAAGGAGAAGCCAACGGAAAGAAGCGTTAGAAACGTGGTTAGGAGTATTAGCAGTAGGCTGATGCCGTCAATCCCAATGTGGTAATTCACGTGGAATTGGGGGATCCATTCAAATGGACCGTCTACAAACTGGAACTTTTCCCCTGGTGAGGTATCAAACTTGAAGAGCAACGCCAGAGAGAGCGCAAATGTTAACGCCGACCAGAAGAGCGTGAAATTGCGAATAGCATTGGCAGAGTTAGGTGTCGTTGGCGCGACCTCTCCATCTGCAAGCACAATGGCATGATGATGTGCGTCCTCTTCATCCTGAGGTCGTTTAAAGGCGAACATGAGAATCAACGCCCCGATTATCGGGAGGAAGATCACCCAGCTCAACAAATGTTTTGCAATCGTGTCCGGCAACGTTAATTGACTCCGATTTTACTAATGGCCAATGATGGGCCAGAGTACGGCCACTACTACTCCCACAACGCCGAGTATCATCATTAGCGCATAGGAACGTACAAATCCCGTTTGGGAGCGGCGGAATATCTCACTCATGAGGGATCCAGATCCACCAAGCGTATTCACAAGTCCGTCTACAATGTTTCGATCAATCCAGGACCAGAAACGAGCAACTCGTCCGCCCGTGTTAACTCCAAGGTGAGTTGTCATTTCGTCGAAATACCAGAGGTTAAGGGAACCTTGATAGACCGCAGAATTGTTCTTCTGTTCCTCAGTCATCAATTCGCCATTCTCTTTGTGCTTCATGTATAAAGATCGACAAAGACCCATGCCAATCGCCGCCGCTAGCACTCCGATTACAAGTCCTACAGGGATCGGGAATGCGGGATGCATTTCGGGACCAGCAATCACAGGCTCCAGGTAGGCTTCGAATTTGTTTAACCAAGGCGTACCGACCAAACCACCCACCGCGGAGAGCGCTGCCAGAACAATGAGAGGAATGAGCATGGACTTTGGCGATTCTTGTACTCCACCGTGGCCGTGCGCATGATCATCACCATGGTCAGTAGTGTGATCTTCCGCTGCATGGGCATCTGAGTGATCGTGATCACTGAGTGCGGCTTCATCAAATCTCTGGTTGGTCCAGAAGGTCTTAGCCATCAATCTGGTCATGTAGAAGGCTGTCAAAATGGCGGTCGCGACACCGATGATGTAGAACATCATTCCCAGTTTGGGGAACCCTGATGCATTGGCAAGGATCTCGTCCTTACTCCAGAAGCCTGCGAATGGGAACATTCCACAGATAGCCAACCAGCCAACCAACATTGTGAAGTATGTGGTTTTGATCTTATTCTGGAGACCGCCCATCTTTCGCATATCTTGTTCATGATGCATGGCATGGATTACGGAACCAGCCCCAAGGAACAACAGTGCCTTGAAGAATGCATGCGTCATTACGTGGAACATAGCGGCGCTGTAAGCCCCAACCCCACATCCCAGGAACATGTATCCCAGTTGCGAGACGGTGGAATAAGCTAAAACCTTCTTAATGTCATTCTGCGTCAAAGCTATGGTTGCAGCGAAGACTGCGGTGAATAGTCCGACCGAAGCAATCACCGTCATCGCCATGGTCGACATAGATATTATGGGCGATACGCGCGTAATCATCACTACACCTGCCGTAACCATGGTCGCGGCATGAATCAGGGCGGATACCGGCGTTGGACCAGCCATTGCGTCTGGCAACCATACAAACAGTGGAAACTGCGCGGACTTACCGCAAGCTCCGATAAATAACAACAGTGCGATTATTCCAGCAACTTCAATTGTTAGAGGCACTCCACCAAGGGCGATCCCGTGCTTTGCCATGTCAAGGAAACCCGTGCCTTCAGCCGTGTAAAAGGTAAGCGTTCCAAAGGTCGCAAAGATCGCCATGATGCCAAGCGCATACCCCACGTCACCAATTCTGTTGACGATGAAGGCTTTGTTGCCAGCCTTCGAATTATTCATGTCCTCAAACCAGAACGAGATCAACAGGTAAGAGCAGAGGCCCACGCCTTCCCAACCAACGAACATGAGAAGAATGTTGCTGCCCAAAACCAATATCAACATGAAGAAGATGAAGAGGTTCAGGTAGGTGAAAAAGCGCGGATAATCTTTATCTTCCGCCATGTAGCCCATTGCGTACATGTGGATAAGACCACCGACGCCGGTCACGATCAGGCACATGAGCATAGAAAGCGGGTCGATCAGAGCAGTAAACGTGACCTTGAAGCTGCCGATAACTATCCACGGAACCTCGCCTCCACCTGGCAGCAGGGATGCAAACGCACGTCTGTGCTCTCCGTCCATTGACACCATACTCATAAACACGAGCACGGAGATGGCAAAGGAGGCAAAGACAAGCACCGTCGCTAATAACCCTGAATTCGGTTTTCCGAGCTTTCGTCCAAGGAAGACGTTAAGCAGGAAGCCGACCAGGGGCAGCGCCGTTATCAGCCAGACAAGATTTGCAGTACCGAGTTGCATAGACCGCCTATCGAGACACTAGTACTTCAGTAAATTTATTTCGTCGATGTTGATAGTCTCCCGCGTTCGGAAGACGGCAACGATAATTCCAAGACCGATGGCCACTTCCGCCGCTGCAACAGCCATCACGAAGATGACATACATCTGACCGTTGATATGGCCAAAATGCCTGCCAAGCGCAACAAACGAGAGATTGACGGCGTTCAGCATCAACTCAATGCACATGAAGATGACAATCGGGTTTCGTTTGATTAAGACCCCAATGACACCAATCGTGAAAAGAACTCCCGAGAGGACCAGATAATATTCCGTAGGAACTGGAAGCATAACCTTATGCCCTCCTCTTCGCGAGTACAATCGCGCCTACTACGCCGACCAACAGCAAAATCGACGTCACTTCAAAAGCAAATAGCCAGGGCAGCCCCGGATTGAACAGCGCGTGACCGATCGCTTCGACTTCCCCACCCTTTTCGAGGGATGCAGCTGTCGCAGCAGACTTTGGCAATCCGGAACTGATCGCTCCAGCGCCACTGATTGCAATTAAAAATGAAAGCGCAAGTACTATTGCGACCGGCGCCTGTAATCCTCCACGTTCACGCAAAGACTCTGGAGCCCCGAGGTTCAAAAGCATGATGACGAAGAGGAATAGAACCATGATCGCGCCAGCGTAGACTATCACCTGAACAAGCGCCACAAATTGTGCGGAGAGCGTCAGATAGAAAAGCGCGAGCACAAAGAAATTTGTGACCAGAAACAACGCGCTACGAACGGGGTTCTTGTTTGCCACCACAGCCAGCGCTGATCCTATCGACACAGTTGCTAGCATCCAGAAAAATAGCAATTCCCAGTTCATTAGATGGCGCTCATTGGGTCGGATGTTCGGCCAGAAGCATTTTCAACATTGGCTGGCGTCTTTTCAACAGGCGTCTGCAACGTGTCGACGACAGCGATTCCAAATAGAATTGCCAGCGCAAACGGTAGTAGTCTCTTCCAACCGAGCGACATTAGTGCATCGTAGCGAAGACGCGGAAGGGATGCACGCAGCCACACATAGACCAGGAATATCGCGCCGATCTTTGCAAGGAACCACACCGCGCCAGGAACAAAGTGATCAATACTGCCAAAAGGTGAGTGCCACCCGCCAAACCAGAGTGTGGTCGCAATTCCCGAAACTGCCAGCATACTCGCGTATTCTCCCATGAAGAACATGGCAAATTTCATCGACGAATATTCCGTGTGGAATCCGGCAATAAGCTCTGACTCCGCTTCAGGAAGGTCGAACGGAGCACGGTTGGTTTCAGCGATCATTGAGATAACGTATACGCACGTCGCGAGGAAACCAAGTCCGTAAAACTGAAATACGTTCCAGTGCCATATTGGTCCGGCCTGGCTCTCAACAACCTTTGCAAGATTGAGCGAGCCGGAAATGAACACGCCGCACATAATGGAGAGGCTCATCGCCAGTTCGTAGCTGATGATCTGCGCGGAAGACCGAAGTCCACCAAGCAAAGAGTACTTATTGTTGGACGCCCATCCGGCAAGGATTACGCCGTAAACCTGCAATGACGCCATCGCAAGAACGTACAATACACCGACATTCACATTTCCCGCAACAACTGGCAGCGTTCTGATCGTGCCGTCGTCCATCTTAAATGTGATCGACGCAAACGGAATAGTAGCTCCCGCTGCAAGCGCCGGAATCATTGCCAATACGGGCGCAAGGTAGTAGATCTTCTTGTCGACTGCTTTCGGCTCAATGTCCTCTTTGAAGAAAAGCTTAATTCCGTCGGCGATGGTCTGTAGAAGTCCTCGTGGACCAACTCTGTTCGGACCGAGTCGATCCTGCATCAGCGCGATCACGACGCGCTCGATCCAGATCAACCCGGGGACAATGGTGAGGATGAAGCCAAGAATCGACGCGATGGCGATGTACGGCACCAGCGGAATAAGGTCTATCGGGCCAATGTGCTGAGGGATCATTTAACTGCTAACTCCGATCCCTTGTATTCCACCACAACGACCTTATCATTTGCAACTGCATAAGCTGGCACCGTTCGGCGCACACCGGTGTCTCCGAGGTCGTTCAGTCCACAGTTCTCATATCCGGGCACATTACTTGCGATCTCCGCGATAATGTCTCGCGACGAGAAGTAGGGCATATGAACGCCCATTCGGGACGCAAGCTCCTGGAAGATGACCCATTCTGCATGGATCTCGGGTGAAATCTCGAATGCCTTATAAAATCGCTGGACGCGTCCTTCAACGTTTGTGAAAGTGCCGTCCTTCTCGACAACCGTGTTCACGGGGAGAATTACGTTCGCCATCTGTGCCGTCTTGTTCATGTTCCACGCGTGGACCACTGCAAATTCGCAATTCTCGAATGCGTTTTCAACCAGTACGGTGTCGTGGAATTCGGCGACCGGATCGGCGCCAACCACCCAGAGCATTTTTAGCGCTCCACTGGCAGCAGCCGAAAGCATTTCACCGGTGTTAAGCCCGTTAGCCTCAAGCTTAATGTAGCCAGGACCAGCATCTGGCAGAATTCCGAGGTCGATTGCGCCTTGACCATTATTTGTTGTAACTGGAACGCTTAAGTTGTCGGAGTTTCCGGTTAGAACCACAAGGTTGCCAAGTGCATTCAGCACTGCTTCCATCTGCGGATGGTTCGTCACCTCATTGCCCACAATTACGGCACACTTTTCCGTTGCCAGAAGTCGCGCGGCTCGATGGATGGCATCTACCGTTAATCCGGTTTCATGTACGGTGGCCTCTGGCGTCCAATTCTTAACTTCGGCTTCAATGCTTGCAAAATTTGACGATGCCAACACATCCGTGCCGATCAACTTTTCGGCATTCATTACGTTGATGAGGCCAAGAATGAGGGCGACTTCGGTTCCCGGAGCGTATCGCATGGAGACGGACGCAAATTCTTTAACGTGGTTCGGCTGGTCCGCGGCCGTATCAGACGGCACGGCTTCAACTATGCTGCAACCGTTGTTGCGCCATGTTTTGCGCACTCTCAGGAAGAGGATCGGCTGTTCGTCGACCAGGTTGCTGCCAAACACAAAGATCGTTTTCATGGTCTCGAGGTCCGCGATGGAGTTATTCATCCGCGCGCCGCCAAATCGAGCCAGAGGACCATTGTGCGTGGAACCAAAGTACGGTCCCATGCGGTGATCAATATTATTTACGCCGAGCACTTCGCGGAAGAACTTCTGGAACATAAACAGATCTTCGTTGCTCGACCGGCTGCCACCAATTCCACCGATCTTGCCACCCGCTTCAGCAATTTTGGCAGAAATCAGCGCATTGGCTTCATCCCACGTCGACTCGACAAACGTGTTACCCTTGCGGATGAGCGGCTTCGTAATGCGATCATCGGATGAAACGTAGTCCATCCCAAATTTGCCGGCATCGCAGGTCCACTCTTCGTTAACTGCGTCGTTCTCACGTGCGTTTACACGCTGGAGATTTCCCACGCGATAGTCAACTTTGATGTTGCAACCGTTGGAGCACTGCGTACAGATCGACTTCTGGGTCATCAGGTCCCATGGTCGAGCCTTAAATCGGTAGTTTCGCGAGAGCAATGCGCCAACCGGGCAGAGCTCGATCACGTTGCCCGAGAATCGCGAACTGAAATCGGATTCGTCAAAGGTACTGACTTCCATATCGGCGCCACGGTACAGGAAGTTGAGCTGCGAATCACCTGAAATATCCGTTGTAAATCGCGTACACCTGGCGCAATGGATACATCGCTCACGGTCAAATACCACGTGATTCGAGAGTGGATAGGCCTTCGGGAAGTGGCGCTTCTCTTCAATAAACCGGGTAGTCGGCGGTCCGTAGTGGATCGTATTGTTCTGGAGCGGGCACTCGCCGCCACGATCACAGATCGGACAGTCAAGCGGATGGTTGATCAGCAAGAATTCAAGAATACCGCGTCGATCTTTGATCAACGATTCCGTTTCGGTCCAGATTTCCATGCCTTCAGACACCGGTAGGCTGCATGCCGTCTGCGGCTTCGGGAACTTCGCCATAGAAACCGACCCATCCGGATTCTTACGTGGACTGGCTACTTCCACAAGGCACATGCGGCAGTTAGCACCACCATCTTCCATCGAAAGTCGGGGATGGTAGCAGAAGAAAGGTACGTCGACGCCAATACGCTTGGCCG
The DNA here is from genome assembly GCA_040004655.1 of Chthonomonadales bacterium. Lineage (GTDB taxonomy): Bacteria > Armatimonadota > Chthonomonadetes > Chthonomonadales > CAJBBX01 > JBDUAM01. Next base: position 10,117 of record JBDUAM010000397.1, read on the forward strand.
CCTCGATTACCTTTTCGCCAACGGGTGCAACTACTTCGTGGCCGTCAATCTTCAGTTTTACGGTTGATGTTTCTGACATTCTCTTCTTTACTTCAGGCTGCAGTCAACGTCAACAATGGGTTCAAAACATGCGGCACTGGCGGAACACAGTTTGGCCCAACCGGGGACTTCTTGTGTTCGATCCAGTATTCGTATTCATGGCGGTAGTGCTTGATCGCCGCGACGATCGGCCATGCAGCGGCATCACCAAGTCCACAGTAAGACCGACCATCAATCTGCTCGCAGA
>JBDUAM010000481.1:0-3093 GCA_040004655.1 Chthonomonadales bacterium
TCGCTTTCCGTCCTTCAATTTCCAGACGGCGACGAGATCGTTATTGGAATCAAGGACAGTAGTGTGAGATTCTGACCGTCTGCAGAATCGTAGATCTCCATGTGGGACACGGTTGAAAGGCTGGCCGCTTCCGAGTCTGTCGGCGTCAACGTCCAAGTTAAGGTCTGCAAGCTTGTCGATCCGCCTGCCACATAACAATTATCGATACCGCTTTCGATCTCGGTGCCTTCGTTGTAGTCGTTCCAGGTTCCGATCTGCAGATACGGCAGCGCCGCGGTCGTATAGTACTTATTTCCTTCGGTCAGCGAAGTTATCCAAGTAGTGCCGCATGACTGGTCCATGATGCGACCGCCGCCCCACGACGCCCCAAAGCTGTTGAACCCCTTGAACCCTGCGCCCCATGCTATTTGGCTTGGATGCTCCAATGCCGCCTGGAAGAAATAATCGAGGGTGCCACCTAAGTACGCGGGAGAGATGTTGGTGTTGGACTGGTCGATCGCGGGATCTGCCCCAGCAGGCTCGACCCAGTAGAACGAACCAGAAGTAGCCGCATGAGTCAGACCGTGACTACCCTGAAAGATGATCAACGGCACTCCATTATCCGCGTTGTAAGGTGCCTTGCCACAGTTTCCTGGCAGGTTGTTATTCCAATTTTGTAACTGGATCCACACGTCCGCCCACGAGGGTGTGGGACCTGTGGCATCAATGATCGCCTCATTCGGAAACACCTGCAGAATCGGCTGGCCTCCCCGTTTTTCATACGCGCTGTTCGACCAGTGCATGCCATTCAAGTAGCACATATCATTGCGCAGATGCTTCACAACGCAATCTTCAAATGTTGCTCCCGTCATCCCTGAGCAGCCCGCTCCGCTGGTGTTCAGAATCCCTGTAGACGCTACCGTGTACGCCCACGAAGGTCCATCGTACATAATCAGATACTTCGGATTACAGCCTTGCAGCCCGCAGTGATTGGCATTGACATACGACTGATACAACAACGTCGCCCTATCTTCATTTGTTCCATCTCCTTCCCACGTCATGATGGCGCCATCGATATGCCGACGGATCAGATCTTCCACTTGGGCGCCGACGGTACTCGCATTGTTCGAGGTGTAGCCAGTCTGCACGTTGGAGTTGCAGTAGACCAACCCTGCCTTTATACAGAAGCCCATCATGAAGTTGGCAAATATTCTGGTCTGCGACCCATTGTTGAGATATCCATGAGGGTCCTCGACCGAAACGTTACCGGCTGGCCGATCGTACTTCACCGTCGCCACACCGGAACGTGTATCGGACTGGCCGGCAAACGCCATCGCGCATTGCGCCGGCAGAGTTCCGTCTGCTGGGCACGCAGAAGTGTTGTTTGAGGTAAGAGCCGATAGCGTCGTATGTAGAGCTCGCGCGACAGTAAGATTGATCGGAGTTGAAGTGGATCCGCCACAGGAATCCCACTCTTGCACGACAGCTCGATGGTTTCCGGTCGAAAGAGTAAGGCTTGTATTGAGATTGCTGCCACTCACTACATACAACAGGCTGTTGTCTACATAAATGCCCATCGCGGCTACACCCTTTGAGCAGGTTGTCGTGGTGGCAGATGCAGAGAACGAAACGGTGGGCAATAGTGTGGAGCCATTCAACGGCTTGCTGACGTTGACCGATGCGCTTGCAGGCAACGCAAACGCCAAAAGATTAAGCATAGATAACCAGAGATTGTTTCGCAAAGTGCCTCACAGAGAGAAGAAGGGCGTACTGCTTCGGAAATGCGCTCACGTAGTCAGTTGCGCGGGCGATCCCCGCGGCTCCGGCAACGCAACCGAGACCGAAGATTGGGGGTGCGCTTGATGTCCTTGGGAAAGCCCATCAGGCGAGCGTCGATGCTAGGGCAGGCAATGCGCGTGACGGACGTAAAGAAGATGGCAGAGATATCCGACGGAGCCAATCCCACGTGATCGAGCGCTTTCTGGATGGCCTGCTGACCAAGTTCGAGAGCTCCCTTGATCCATAGGTCATTGTTCGGGCCGAAGCCAAAACGCGTCCCCCAAGGTGTCAAGGGGAAACATGATGTGCCGGAAGTCGACTCCACAACTACCATGGAGGCGGTTCATAATGGCGGGAATCACCAGGTTGTCTTGCATACGTTCTTTCAGGGCTTCAGTGATGACTGTCTGGGGATAGCGATGCTCAGGAAATGGTGTTCCTACCGATGCAATGCGCACGAAAGACCTCATTTACTGTAGATATAATGCCGTAGCTCGAGGTGATTGACACTTCCACTTAAGTGATTGACCCAGCACCTTTGTGGTATCCAGGAAACTCAAGCATAGCCGCGTGTTTTGCACAGCGATCAACGATAGGCTCTCCGTTCCGGCCAGAACATAAGGTTTATAGGTGCCCGACCTGTTGACCGTTCACAGAGCAATCGATCTCCCACTCCAAGGGAGTGCACGGCATTTTGAACTAGTTGTCACGCTTCACTTAAATCCCGGACTGATGCACATAAACACCCGAGCGAAGTTCATGGTGAAGTTTGTACGGGGTATAAGTACAAAGATGCCACCATGCTCTTTGCATGCATCAGTTTCGGTCCGGGATATTAGCTTAAGGAAAATCAATATTCGATTTATCCTTGTCTAGAAGAACCTGTGCAAGGGATTTCGATTCGTGTGCGAGGACTATGAGCGCCGGTGCAAAACTAGGCCACAGAGCGTCGCGTGAGCGGTGCATTGCGGCGGCGTAAAAGTAGGCCACCGCCGGATTCTGGTTTCGTGAGTTGTCGCCTGGATGGGATGGTTCGTGAGACACCGGAGGGATGTTCCAGGTGGAGATATACGGTCGTGTTCGGCGAGCGGTGCGGGTCGAGGGCAGGAGCCAGCGTGCGGTAGCCATGGAGTTCGGGCTATCACGAGAGACGGTACGGAAGATGCTGGAGTTTGCTGTGCCGCCGGGCTACCGGCGGCAGCAGCCGATCAGGCGGCCCAAGCTGGGGCCATGGATTGGCGCCATCGATGCCATTCTGGACGACGACCAGCAGAGGCCGCCGAAGCAGCGACACACGGCGAAGCGGATCTTCGATCGGCTCAAGGAAGAACACCA
>JBDUAM010000362.1:0-10393 GCA_040004655.1 Chthonomonadales bacterium
GACAGGTCCTTCTCTCCAAAGTAGCCGAAGATCATCCCGAAGCCACCGTCGGCGAGATCCTTGAGCTCGACATCACCCCACACAACGTTGGCCGAATCGACGCGCAGACCGCCAAGCAGGTATTGGTCCAGCGCATTCGAGAGCAGGAGCGCGACAAGGTATTCGAAGAGTACAACGAGCGCGTGGGCGAAGTGATCACGGGCACGGTTCAGCGCCGCGAGGGTCGAAACATCTTCATCAACCTCGGTAAGATCGAGGCGATTCTGCCACCGCAAGAGCAGGTAGAAACCGAACCCTACCGATTCAATGATCGCCTGAAGCTCTACATGCTAATGGTCCAGAAGACGAACAAGGGTCCACAAGTAGTCGTTTCGCGAACCCACCCGAGCCTCATTCGCCGACTATTTGAGCTGGAAGTTCCGGAGATCGCGGACGGCGTTGTCACCATCAAATCCGTAGCTCGCGAACCGGGCGCTCGATCCAAGATCGCTGTCTACTCGCGTGATGAGAAGGTCGACCCGGTCGGAAGCTGCGTCGGGCATCGAGGCACGCGCGTGCAGGCCGTGGTCAACGAACTCTATGACGAAAAGATCGACATCGTCCGCTGGTCGGGCGAGACGGATCAGTTCATCGCAGAGGCGTTGTCTCCTGCCAAGGCCGTGAAGGTCACCGTGAACGAAGAGGCCAAAAGCGCCTTCGTGATCGTGCCGGACAATCAACTCTCACTTGCCATCGGCAAGTCGGGACAGAACGTGCGACTCGCCGCTCGCCTTACCGGATGGAGAATCGACATTCGCAGCGAAGCACAGGTCGCCAAGGCTGCCCTCATCGCGGCGACTTCGCCGGATGACGAGGATGACGAGATACGTGACCTGGTCACACCAAACGTCGTTGCAGACGAGCATGAAGATCATCACGAAGATACGACCGTTCTCTCAGAAGACGAGGCGGATGACAGCCTGCCGATGATCGAACTGCCGGACATTCTGCCAGGAAGCTAAGCGATTGCGCCCGAAGCACGTCCCTCAACGCACCTGCATTGCCTGCCGAACTACGGGCGAAAAACAGGGACTGCTTCGGGTGGTTCGCACACCGGACGGAGTGGCGGTATTCGACTCCTCTGGCAAGACCAACGGTCGCGGCGCCTACGTCTGTGCATCCGAAGTCTGCATCCTCGCGGCTCGAAAAGCGCGCAAGCTGGAACGCGGGCTGAAGTGCGATGTGGCTGCAGAGGTTTACGACGCGCTTCTGGCCAAAGCTAAACCCACCACACCAACCCCAGAACCCTGACGAGTGGTATAATTCACCGTACTGAGGGCCCGTAGCCTAGCGGTTAAGGCAGTCGGCTCATAACTGATTGATCGTAGGTTCGAATCCTACCGGGCCCACCAGAATTTTTCATCAACAATTTCATTTGCTAAAGAGATGGGACCTCCATTTTGGGGGTCCTTTTGTTGTTGACTACTTTTTACGATTTATCCGAGCGCTTTGCTTTGGGTTTAATCAAGTCGACGGTTTGGTTCGATCTGATAACATAGCGTCGGACGCCTCTTCTCCTTGCCGACGACTCAGTTCCTGTTTCCACACGGTTGAAACGGCAGGGAGAAGACCGAGATGAGGGTCGACTTTCAACGTTGTAATCTGGTTAGAAGGTTCGTTTTTACCCTCACCTAACCTCTCCCTGCGCGGACAACTTTTGTCATGGAGACAAGTTTTTCGCGCGCAAGGAGAGTAAGCCTTCGGCGACGATCAACCAACTCGGTGGTAGTAGCGATGCAGAAGCAGATCCTTAGTACCCCAGGATGACGTGCAGGCGGATTACACGCATCGGAATATGCTCACCTGATAGTTGCCCGTAATTAGACCCTATTACATTTGGGCCTTGACAGGGCCCACATAGGGGCCTATAATAGTGATATATTAGATGGAGGTCATTAAAAATGTCATCGCGAACACTTAAAGTTACCGGCGTACCACAAGATCTGCTTGCCCTTCTGGATCAGCGCGTCAAAGATCGCCACGCCCTTGGCCGATCAGAATACATTCGTGAGCTCATTCGCAAAGATGTGCTCGAACAACCGAGCGTTTTGCGCGAAGTCATGGCGCCCGTGTACGAGGCTGGACACACAATTAAAGAGTCAGAGCAGGAATTAGAATCGTTGTTCAACAACGTCAGAGACGAGATTCGCGCTGAGAAATCTGCCTGATGGAGGTTGGCAATTCACCTTACTACTTTAGGGTGGTATTTGATTGCAACATTTTCCTTCAGGCAGCGATTCGCGATACTGGTCCATCATTTGCTTGTCTCGCCGCCGCTGAGGCAGGCTCAATTGAACTGTTTATTACTCCCCAAATAGTTGTCGAGATCGAATCGGTATTTTCAAGGCCAAAAGTAAAGAAATCATTTCCACTACTGACCACGCAATACGCGAAGGCATTCTTACAACAGGTGAACGCGTTCACAACAACATTTATCGACATCCCTACTGTAATTCAGTATCCCCGCGATCCTAAGGATGAGCCGTACATAAATCTGGCCATTGCGTGCCGCGCAGACTACCTTGTCACCTGGGACAATGATCTTCTTGATCTCATGAAAACCTCAGACCATTCTGGGCCGACGTTGCTTGAAGACTATCCTCGCCTCTCTATTATTAACCCTCCTGGAATGTTGGAGCGTCTTAGAGAAATGTACTAGTGTGCTGTCGGTTGCTCACAGGCATGAACCGCTGTACTTAACTCCTCGCCCAAAACAACTTTCCAAAATAATCCCTCGACCGGATGTTTGCTGGAACTCTTCGGCCCCTTGGACTCGTCATTAATAGTAATTAAATACGAGGTAAATCCATTGACACCTACTAACCGATCCCGCCGCGTGTTGATATTGGATGTACCGGCTGCACATAACCGTGCTGGGCTGGCTGCGGACCCCTCCACCGAGGCGAACCTGAGCCAATCCTCCATTCCCCAACCGTGGTCCGGGATGACGGAACGCGAGGCAGAAGACATGCTTTTTGATGCCTACGTGATCCGCCGAACAAAATCGCAATAACGCCGCAAGGCTTACCATCGCAAGAGCAGAAAGATGCCAGTCTACATAGGTGGCATCTTTTTTGTTCGCGTACCCCGTATATGTGATATGATTCAGGGTAATTATCAATGAACAGATCCTATTGCAGAACATTACTCGTGCTCGGTCCGTTGCTGCCGCTCATTGTGGGGGCGACTGCGTCCGTCGGCTCGCCAACCCCTAAACAGACTCCCGACGCGAAACAACAGCATTTCACGAAGGTCATTCTGCCCCTGCTGCAGAAGCGATGCCTCGGCTGCCATGGCGTCGACGCAAAGCTGGGCGGACTCGACTTGCGAACGCGAACCGCAGCCCTCAAGGGTGGAACGCATGGTCCAGCCTTCGTCCCCGGATCGGGTGCAACCAGTCGGATTTACCAGTTGATCACCGGACAGCGCAACCCCGTCATGCCTCCGGGTGGCAAACTCCCGCCCGCTGAAGCGGAACTCCTGAAGAAGTGGATCGACGACAGCGGTGTGTACGTTGGTGAGCCGGCAAAATCGGCGACCAAGCAAGTCTGGTGGTCTTTCAAGAAGCCGGTCATGCCGACCATTCCCCGCAACGCAAACGCGAAATCGACCAACCCCATTGACGCGTTTGTGCTCGCCAAATTGACCGAACAGAAGCTGACGCCCTCGCCGCGCGCGCCGCGCGCTGTGTTGATTCGACGGGCGTTTCTCGATCTGGTCGGACTGCCTCCAACACCGGAGGAGATACAGGCATTCGAGCGGGATACCTCGCCAAAAGCGTGGGAGAAGGTGATTGATCGACTGCTCGACTCGCCGCAGTACGGCGAACGCTGGGCTCGACACTGGCTCGACATTGTGCGGTATGCCGACAGCGGCGGGTTTGAGGGCGACAAAGATCGTCCGCTCGCCTACCGGTATCGCGATTACGTCATTCAATCTTTCAATGCAGACAAGCCCTACACCGATTTCCTGAAAGAGCAGATTGCCGGCGACGAGTGGAAGCCGAAAGATCGAAACGCGGTTATTGCGACTGGCTACCTGGCGGCTGGTCCGCAAGACATCGTGATGCAGAACGTGAAAAACCGGGCAGATGAGCTGGATGATCTGGTCTCGACCACCGGTGCGGCGCTGCTGGGGCTGACCATCGGCTGCGCACGTTGCCATGACCACAAATATGATCCTGTCAAACAGACCGACTACTATCGACTATCCGCCATCTTCGCGCCAACCGAACGCCGCGAAATGGATATCCCAACTCCAGAAGAGCAGGCTAGCGCAGATAAGTTGAACGAAGATATTGACTTTCAGATCAAGCCTCTTCAGGCATCAGCAAATACGTTTCGGGCTGTCGCAAATGCAGCAGGTAAGAAGCCCGGCGCTCTTCCGGATGATCAGGTCCCTAACTTACTTCCCGAAAAAGATCGCGCGACCTTTAACAACATTGTCAAGCAGATCAACGCGCTTGAAGCCAAGCGGCCAAAGCTACCCAAAGCCTACGCGGTCACAGATAAGTCATCGACGTTTGGAAAGTGCTTTCTTTTGCTCCGGGGCGACGCAGAGCATCGTGGGCCGGAAGTTCAACCCGGATTTATCGCATCGCTGCCGGGCGGAGAGTCCGATGTTCATGACGCCGGGGGAGCCGCTGCGACGACCGGCCGACGCACCGCCCTCGCCAACTGGATTGCCAGTGAAGAGAATCCATTGACCGCGAGAGTCTTTATGAACCGCGTCTGGCGACAACATTTTGGACGCGGCATCTGCAATACGCCCAGCAACGTTGGCATCAACGGCGAATATCCCACGCATCCAGAACTGCTCGACTGGCTGGCGGTCACGTTCGTTCGCGGCGGATGGAAACTGAAGCCGATTCACAAGATGATCCTGATGTCCGACACCTGGCAACAGGCTTCGGCTATTCGTAAGGAGGCTGTCGCCGTCGATCCGCTGAATAAACTCTTCTGGCGCATGAACGTGCGTCGATTGGAAGCAGAGGCCATCCGCGACTCGATTCTCACGGTCGCGGGATCGCTCAATACAGAGATGTTTGGACCGCCAGTCTACCCACCGGTCGACCCCACACTTCGCGCCGACACGTTCCAGGGTATCAACTGGCCCGAAGGTGAGGACAGCCCCAAGACGTGGCGTCGCAGTATCTATGTGAAGGTTAAGCGGTCACTTTTGTTGCCGCAGTTGGAAGTCTTCGACTGCCCGGAGATCAGCACGTCGGTCGCGCAGCGCAACACCACCACCACGCCGCTGCAGGCGCTTATGCTGCTAAACGATCCGCTTATTCTTCGACAGGCATCGCTCTTCGCAGATCGGCTGAAGCGCGAAGTCGGGGATGATCCGCGCAAACAGATAGATCGCGCCTACTGGCTCGCGACCGGTAGATCACCAAATGCAGTCGAGGTGAATTCCAGCCTCACCTTCCTCAAGACTCATCCACTTGGTGATTTTGCGCAGGCCATCTTCAACCTCAACGAATTTGTCTATGCGCGCTAACGCGCCGGGCGATCTGCCGACATACTTCTGCCGACGTGCACCTCAAGAGAATGATGGGCTTTTGTTGCCTGCCGCCTGGCAGTTAGCCGACTACGTCGACTTCAAACTAGTAGAAGGACTGCCGAACCAAACGCCACGCATGCCGACACGCTTCGCCGCCCTCTGGACTTCCACACACCTTCACCTTCTCTTCCAATGCGCCGACACAGACATCCGCGCGACCATGACCGGTCGCGATGATCCACTCTACGAAGAAGAAGTGGTAGAAGCATTCCTCTCGCCGACTGGTGATGTGCGTCGTTACTACGAGTTCGAGACGAATGCGCTAGAAGCGTTGTTTGATGCGAAGGTCTACAGCCCTGACCTGAACCGATCTACCATGGTGGTTGATACGGATTGGGATTGCATGGGCATGGTGGTAGATGTACGCCAGGAAACTGTAAACGAGAAACTTGTGGGAGTCCGCACGGAGTGGGCGATCCCGTTTGCGGCATTCCCGGAGGTTTCGGCGATGAGGGAGGGTGACGTCTGGCGCGCGAACTTCTATCGCATTGAGCGGAGTGAACCTGCCGAATTCTCCGCGTGGTCGCCCACGGCAGAGAGTCCGGCAAACTTCCATGTTCCAGAACGTTTTGGCTATCTGGAGTTTGTGAATTGAGGTCTACTTCAGACCGGCTGCATTAAACACATAGTAGAACGCATAGGCTACCGATGCGCTCGCGGGGATGGTAAGCACCCACGCTGTGACCATGCTCTGGGCCACTCCCCATCTAACGGCGGAGAAGCGTTTGCTGGAGCCAACTCCAAAGATACTTCCGGAGATCACGTGCGTGGTACTTACTGGCATTCCGAAGTGAGCGGTAGTAAACAGCACCGTCGCAGCCGCCGTCTCCGCAGCAAATCCCTGAACGGGTTCCAATCGAATGATCTTATGTCCCATTGTCTTCATGATTCGGTATCCGCCGGCCGAAGTCCCCAGCGCCATCGCAATCGCGCAAGAGATGATCACCCAGAGCGGAACATCCGGTTTGGCAATTACCTTTAAGCTCACCAGCGCCATGGTGATAATTCCCATCGACTTCTGTGCGTCGGCCTGTCCGTGTGCAAAGGCCATGGCTGCCGCGCTAACAATTTGAAGCTGGCGGAAGACATTGCCAATTTTACCGGGGTGGACCCTGGCGAAGACAAGATAGATCACCGCCATAATGGCAAACCCGATGATAAAGCCCATCACCGGTGAGATAAGGAGCGGAATTAACACTTTATCTTTGAGCCCCGCCCAGATAACAATCCCCAGTCCGCCATGAGCAATGGCTGCGCCAATCAAACCGCCGATCAGCGCATGCGAAGAGCTGCTCGGGATTCCAAATCGCCAGGTGATGAGGTTCCAGACAATCGCGCCTATGAGAGCCGCGAGGATTACTGTCTGTGCGGCGGTCGCGGTGGCGTGGCTGATATCTACCAGCCCTTTGGCAATTGTTTTAGCGACCTGAACAGAGAATAGTGCACCGAGGAAGTTCAGGCATGCAGCCATGATAATGGCTACTCGCGGCGACAGAACACGCGTGGAAACTACGGTGGCAATGGCGTTGGCAGTATCGTGAAATCCGTTGATGTAATCGAATGCGAGGGCGAATAATACGACCAGCACAAGAAGCACGGTCGCCTCATGCATATTTTACGACCACGCTTTCCACGATATTCGCGACGTCTTCGCACTTGTCCACGGCGATCTCCACGCGATCGTAGACTTCCTTCCACTTCATCACGTAGATGGGGTCCGGAGCTTCCGGGCTAAAGAGTTCTGAAAGCGCAGCGCGAAAGGACTCATCGCTCTCGTTCTCCAACTGGTGTACTCGCACAAGTGCGTTGTGCATCGCCGTACGATTGTGCATGTCTTTGAGGCACATGATCGCTTCGAGGGTGGCTTGAACGGTTGCTACGAGCTTGAATACCATCGACTCAAGATCGGGTCGACACTCTTTCAACCGGTAGATGGAGATGCGGATTGCGGTTGCTTCAATGGTGTCGGTGATATCGTCCAGTCGACCTGAAAGAGCGTAGAGGTCTTCTTTGTCCAGCGGAGTTACAAAAGTGGAGTCGACTTTGTTGTAGAGTTGGTGTGTGAGGTCGTCGGCTGCGGTTTCGATCTGCTTTATGTGGACGACGGCTGTGTCTAACGTAGAAAAATCTTTTGAGAGCGCGTGAAACGCCGCCGCGGCTTCAACAGCCTTTTGCGCCTGCTGCTCCAGCAGCAGGTAAAACGATAAGTCCTTACCAAACAGACCCAAGTCAGTTCTCCTATATTCGCTCCGCCCTCATTGGCCGGATGTTAATATAGTACCCCTTAGGCTTCAGTCGAGAGCTTGTACCCTACTCCACGAACCGTAATCAGGCGTAAAGGTTGGGATGGTTCGTTTTCTACTTTCTCTCTCAGCCAGCGTATATGAACGTCGACCGTTCGATCTTCCACATACGCATCGGCTCCCCAGACCTGATCGAGCAAAGTCTGCCGGGTAAACACCTGGTCCGGATGCGTTACGAGGAAGTGAAGCAGGTCAAACTCCTTGGGCGAAAGCGCCGCTTTCTTGCCTGCAACTGTGACTTCGTGCTTAGCGGGATCAATTCGAATGGACGCAGCTTCTACAACTTGTTTAGTCGCATGTGCATCGCCGTTATTGGTTCGGCGGAGAATGGTCTTAACGCGTGCCAGAAGTTCTCGCATGCTGAATGGCTTGGTAACGTAGTCGTCCGCACCCAGTTCAAGCCCGACCACGCGATCCGTTTCTTCTGCACGAGCAGTTAACATAATAATAGGAACAGAACTCTGCTTGCGGATCATCCGGCAGATATCAAATCCGCTGGCGGAGGGGAGCATCACATCGAGAATGATCAGATTCGGCTTCTCATTGCGAGCAATCTCCATACACTGCTCCGCATTTGCCGCGGTGAGCGCGGTGTATCCCTCTTTGCGAAGGGTATAAGCTACAGCCTCAAGAATCGGCTGTTCGTCATCAACTACGAGTATCTTCATAAATTTCCTGCGACATCCGTGGGCAAAAAAATCTTTCGCCCCTACGGTTAGGAGCCATTGGTTTGCTGAATGTCGATGTGTTCTTCTGGGCGATACGATTAGGCGAAAAATCTTTCGCCCCTACATATCGGTTTCCAATGTTCGTTTGTATGACCATATGTTCGGCTTGCTGAAAATCCATTTGCCACCGCAAGACCGCAACCATCCGGTACCTTTAAGTCGATACGAACGCCTATTCATTGCGTAGGGGCGAAAGATCTTTCGCCCATTCACCCACCGCGTATTGGTAAACACACCTATACGTGCATGGTAGTGTTAAGAGTCTGACGCGTGGAGATTACGCGATTGTTAAGAACATATTAACATTATGTTAAGGCATAAAGCTGTCAGTGTATGTGAGGAGTGCTCAAATTGGTATTAGAACGCAAAATATGACCCTGTTGACGCTGAGCTTATCAGCGTCAACAGGGTCATATGGGGGATTGGCAGAAACTATTTTGGATCGGCGAAAGGGTTGCCCGGTTTAGCCGGTTCCGTGTTGCCATAAATGGTCGTGTTAGGGAAGGCGGCCGCCCAGCCGTACCAATGGCTCAAGTGATTATCAAGACGTTTGAGCTGCTTGCCCATTAGTCGACCTGCTGTTGCGGAGCCCTCAATGGACCACGTCGAGCCCGTCTGGTCATCCGTAAATTCGCCTTTGCCGCCGGGTTTGAATGTGTAGGCATTGCCATCAAGGGTGGCGTTGAAGGCATTCGCGGTCTGGCTCTCCTTCACAAGAAACGCGACCACCGCAACTTTATCCACCATATCATTTATCACGCCGCCGGCCGAATCGATGGACTTCATCGGATAGGCGCGGGGATTGAATTTTCCGATTTCGGCTGCGGGGAGAAAGACTCCCAGCATCTTGTCAAACGGTGGAATTCGAAGGTCTCCGACCGTATAGGATGACTTGAAGAACGGCAGAGGAAACCTGTCGTAGCCGCGTGGCTCGGGCTTGCCCCTTGCACTGTATCGCTTTTCAAACGGCGGTTTCGGCGCCATCACCAGGGAATCGGGATGGAGCTTTCGCCATTCGCCCCAGGTGGTATCGAGGCAGGAATCCATGGTCAATGACTGACCGGTCATCGGACCCTTGACGTATCGTCCCTCCGCCTGAAGGAAGACGCTTTCGGTATCCCGGTCACACAGCGCAACAACCCCATTGTATAGTCCATAGAAGTCGAGCTTCATGGTCTTGCCGCCCAGCGTCGCGTTGTAACGAATTCCCGTGTTGCAGACGCTGCAGTAGGTCATCGCAAATGGGACCACGCCACCCTTATCTGCCTTACCGCCCATATCATTAATCACATGATGCCACCAGATAAATCTCGTTGGGTAGGCCCTCGCCTCGCCGTTTACCACTATCGCAAGCACGTAGTCGGAGTCATCCAGATAATCGGCTTCAGAGGCGGCGACCATCGTAGGATTGTCGAGTGACTTAAACGGCGCCATCTTTCGCCCGTCCCAGAGTGCTTCCTTCTTGATAACGGGCGCGATCTTGTCGACATCGGGTTTAGGAGCTGGCGTATCCTGTGCGATTGCGGAACTGCACAACACAGCAGCGCCGATGACAAGGGTAGTAAGTGTTGCGAGAATTGTCTGGTTCATGGGAATGGTTACTCGTGGTTTCGGTTGGTGTTACTTGCTGATAATCTTGTGTTGATTCTCAATGATGGTGTTCTGGTTCGCGATGATCGTAGCCTGATTGCCTTGAATCTCTTTCTGGTTCTCCTGGATCGTCGATTCGATCAGCTTCGCACGGCCGGCAAAATCGCT
>JBDUAM010000173.1:0-3084 GCA_040004655.1 Chthonomonadales bacterium
GGTGATCGCGCCGAGGCTGAGCAGGACGTACATCACCGCGAACAGAAGTCGGATTTTGGGAGCGCGCCTGCCGACACGGGGAATGATTGGCATTGTCTTGAGGGCTCTCCCGGGGGATGCTACTTGCCGACGCCCTCCGCCATCGGGAGGGGGTTGAGTCGAAGGGTTGGAACTTCTGATTCGTCGATGGTCAACTTCTCGTAGGCGGAGATCAGTTCTCCAGCATCCAGCCAGGTGCCTCCACACTTTTTGCAGACGTCAATCAACACGGCATTGCCTTTGCCGAGCGGAGTTCGATCCATCGCAATGTGGCAATTTGGGCATCGAGCCAGCAATTCCTCGTTCACGCCGCGGCCGACATACGCGCCAAGTCCATCCCCTACGTTCAATCGGAGCAACTGGATTATCTCAAGACCCGCTTCAAGCACACGATCCAGCTCGCCCTTGCCGAAGTAGAGCCCGTGGCAGGTGATGCAGCCTTCAACCAGTAACGCCTCGGCGCCACTTTCCGTGGTGAGCATGGGTCGATCACAGCGGGGGCAGAGCAAGTGCGATCCGGTGGTGTGGAGCGGCATTCCGCAAGCCCAGCAGACCAGCGAGGACGTCGGATTAGACTGACCGCATGCCGAGCACGGAATGTGCATCAAGTACGACGAAGTCATACGAACCTGTTCCCGCTGACGTTCGCTGTCCGATTGCCCCTCGCGATCATCTGCAGACGAGAGTTTGTCCGCAATCTGCGAGAGTTCGCCTTCATCCAGCCAGACGCCACGGCAGTGCGGACAAGCATCCAGCGCGACTTCCGGCGAATGCCCGAACGAGAATGGAACAAGCGCCAGCGTGCATCGCGGGCACTTCATGTCGCCATGAGGTTCCACAGAAGCAAGCGCGGGCTTGAACGAATCGTCAATCGCTTTCAAGCAGACGGTGGGATCTTTTGCAAGAATACTCAGCTCTTCATAATCAAACCACATCCCGCCACACGTGGTGCAGTTATCAATAAGAACTGCGCCGAATCTCTTCTCCAACAACCTTGATGCACACCGGGGACAATCTGCCGCCATCTACCAAATCCTCTTCCGAAATCGTGTCGTACAAATAGTATATAATTGCCAGCCAAACGAGCAGGAGTGTCACAACGCTGTGTGCAATTGCTCATTGTAGAGTGTCTACACCCTTATTATGAACCAGATTGTTCGCGAGTCTGGTATTTTGCCAAAGGAGATAAGTACATGCCACAGAATTCCCTTGCCGGAAAACTCGGACTCTGGACCGACAGCAGCGAGAAGGCCCAGGGGCATCTGCACGATATTCAAGCCCTCGGATTTGATTACCTGGTGGTTCGAGTCACCCATCTCAGCAACGGGCACGCCGTTCCCCATTCGCCGGCTACCCTGAAGCAATTGATTAAGGATGCAGCGACCATCGACCTGAAGATCGCCTGCTGGGCGTACGTCTTCCCGACGAACATTCAGGATCAGATCGACGGGATTTCCGCCGCACTGCCACCCGAGATCGACAACCTGATTCTCGATGCCGAAGTGGAGTGGGAGGGAATTCCCGATGCCAGCGCGCACACCCTCATGCACGGGATTGCCGAGGCGACCGGGCACCACGCGGGACTCCACCTATCCAGCTTTTGCAATCCGGTGGATCACCCCATTCCGTACAAAGCATTCCTCACGCACAGCCTCAGCTTTATGCCGCAGAGCTACCTGTTTCCACCCACATCCCCTGCGACCATTCTGCATCGCACCATGGTCCAGAGCTTGCCGCTGGCGCAGTTCAGCCTCTGCAAGCAGCTCATCCCCACCGTCAACGCCGCGCCCATGCTGCAGGCCATCAAGAACCCCGCGTTCAAAGGCGCCAGCGTCTGGCTCTGGCACGACGACGGCACAGATGACAAAGGCGTGCAGGGCCGAGAGTCGATTTGGCAGCCCGCGATTGATGCCTGGAAGTCACCATAGTGTTTCGCTTGGATGTAAGTCGACTCAATTTCGCTATTGCACTGTTCTGCCTTTCCGTTCTCTGTTTGGATGCTAGCGCTTCATGCTGTAGCGCGCAATCCCGCTCGGATAAAACCGAGCGGGAGAATTTCAATCGATTTGCTGTCCATGTCCTCAACAGGTTGAGCCGCGTAAGCGAGCATGCATTTGATGGCCTGATCTCCAGTCGAGGGTTAATTCTGGTTACCGCAGAAATGGATCGGCATGGTGAGACCCAGCCAAAGGATGCACCGTTGGTGAATGGCCCGGGGTTCAAGATTGGACATCGCGACGCAACTTCATGGAGCGTGACTGAGATCGAGTTTTCACGTAAAAAACTAGGAACCAAGGAGTGCATGTCGCTAAGCAAGCAGGTCAGTTCCATGATTTTGCATACTCGCCAGAGCTTTTCAACCAGCATAAGCTATTCCATCAACATGCGAGGTTCTGATGTCTTCAAGGATCAATCACCATGCATGAATGGCAAGGTCGCCGCCGGGGAGATGTGGTACGTCTATTTTCGCAAGGAGCGTGCTGGATGGAAGGTCTGGCGAATTGAGAATATATTTCATTGAGTTAACCGAAGCCACCATTCACGGCAAAAAGGTAGTGAATAATTTATGAAAGAACCTCTCGTGGACTCGACGTATATCAAATTGGACCTTAAACCCAAATTCATTGTAATTAGTGACGATCCTCAACTTCAGGATCTAACACTAAGTGTAATAGGTGAACTTGGCTTTGACGTTGATGAGGTTCCAGTTTTTCAAGCCAAATCACAATTGTCAGGAATGCTTGTCACGGATGAATGCATAGTCATTGTAGACATAGACAACAGAGATGACTTCGAGGTACTCGTCTCGATTATTCGACCGATGTCGGATTTCCGGTTACTGCTGCTCATTCCGAGGAACAAAACGCAAGAAATCCTCAAAGATTATCCACCAGGTATCGAGAGGTTTCTCGGGTGTTATGTCACGAAACCAGTTTATGACGGAGAACTACGGGCTTTCTTGAAAAGGATGAGAGAAATGGTCCGACGATAGAAATGGTCTACCATGGAAGATAAGAAGACCACACTTTCATTTGACGCCGGTCT
>JBDUAM010000337.1:0-3079 GCA_040004655.1 Chthonomonadales bacterium
AATGGGATGTTCACAATGGCGCACTTCCACGTCATCCACATGGCGAGCGCACGAACTTCATCGATATCTGTGCGAGGGCTGTAACGGATGCCGCCCTTTGCCGGGCCGCGGGAGAGGTTGTGGTGCACCCTGTATCCGGTAAAAACACGGGTAGTGCCATTGTCCATCTTAACGGGGAAGTTTACGGTGAGTTCGCGTTGCGGGTGTTTGAGTACTTCGTGAAGGCCGTTATCTAAACCGAGGTGATCGGCTACTGTCTGCAACTGTTGTAAAGCGTTGTTATATGGATTGGAACTCTCCCTCGGTTCTGTACTGAAGGATCGCTCTATTAAAGCATTTGCGCTCATTGATTCCTCCTTGAATCAAAGCCTGCTACGGTTTCAATTTGTTGTGACGTCTGGCAAAAAACCATGGAATAGTTCTCCATTTTCTTTTCAGATGCCTTCGTTGGCGCCTCGTGTATTATTGCATACGTTTCATGTGGATTGTCTGGTTCAACATTCGTAAAAGTGGATTACGCTTACAAAATCAATCCTAAGATTGGCGTTCGGGTACGATGAACCATCTCTCCAATGTCGAGGTAACTCATGATTATCGCTGCTGTTCTGCCATTATTGGCGCTCACCCAACAATTTGGACCCGTACCCGGTCGACCGAAGTCGGATTGGCTGGTCGATTCCACTCCATACAGGGCACGAATGGCTGAATCAGGCGAGCACCTCGCGATCACAAATGGATTGATATCGCGCACTTTTCGAATCGATGGCGTCGTTGCGACAGTCGGTATGGACAACCTCATGACCGGAGAGGCGATGCTGCGCGCGGTCAAGCCCGAAATGATCATTGAGTTGAACGGGGAGCAAGTACCCTTTGGCGGACTTACCGGGCAACCGGATCACGCCTATCTGCGACCCGAATGGATCGACAAAATGGCCGTCCCGGTTGGCCCGTATACGCAGGGCGGAATGGCATTTCATCCAACGACGCAGCGATTCTCGTGGAAGCGGAACCCCGGCAGCAATGGCTCATGGCCTCCGCGCGGAATAGACTTATCGTTCTCGTTTAATGGGACGGGCAAATGGCGAGGCATCGTGGCGGAGGTCCACTATGAACTTTACGACGGTATTCCGCTCATGTCCAAGTGGATCGTGGTCAAAAACCTGAGTTCAAAGGCCGTTCGGGTCACAAAATTCACGTCAGAAATACTGGCGGTTGTGGAGCGCGAATCGGTGGTCGATGCCGTCTCCCGCTGGGAATTGCCGAACATAACCGTCTTCAGCGACTACTCGTTCGGCGGGATGTCGGCATCCAACTCGACGCACACGACCGAATGGGCGGAAGACCCCGAATACACCACGCAGGTGAATTACGAGCGAAAGACGCCCGCGTTACTGCTCAGCCATCCACCCATCGGCCCGGATGCGGAGATTGCTCCGGGTGCATCGTTTACCTCTTATCGCACGTACGAGTTGTTTCACGACTCAGATGATCGAGAACGCAAGGGTCTCGCTATTCGTAAATCCATGCGACTCCTCGCGCCGTGGGTCGCCGATAATCCGCTGATGATGCACCTGACCACGACGAATACTACGGCCGTGAAACGCGCCATCGACCAGTGCGCGGAGGTCGGGTTCGAGATGGTGATCTTCAGCTTTGGCAGCGGCCTCAATATGGAAGATGTCTCGCCCGCCAACATCGCGCGGTTCAAAGAATTTGTGACGTACGCACACAGCAAAGGTTTGCGGATTGGCGGATACTCCCTGCTCGCCAGTCGACGAATCAACGATGACGAAGACGTAATCAATCCAAAAACCGGCAAGACCGGCGGCGCCATCTTTGGGAATTCGCCGTGCCTCTGCAGCAAGTGGGGCGAAGAGTACTTTGCCCACATCAAGACGTTTTTATCTGAGACCGGATTTGACCTGCTGGAGCACGATGGCAGCTACCCGGGCGACGTCTGCGCCTCGACCAAACACCCCGGACACCGAGGATTAGAAGACTCCCAGTGGAAACAGTTTGAGGCGATCTCCGAGTTTTACCACTGGTGCCGCGGTCGAAATATCTACCTGAATGTCCCAGATTTCTACTTCCTGAACGGATCCAACAAAACAGGGATGGGCTATCGCGAGTCGAACTGGTCCCTGCCGCGAGCGGAGCAACACATCCACGCCAGACAGAACATCTTTGACGGCACGTGGGACAAAGCGCCAAGCATGGGCTGGATGTTCACGCCGCTGGTGGAGTATCAGGGCGGCGGCAAAGCCGCGACCATCGAACCGCTGAAAGACCACCTGGTCGACTACGGCTTGCACCTCGCGAACAATCTGGGAGCGGGTGTGCAATCGTGCTATCGCGGTCCGCGCCTATACGACTCACCCGAAACACGCGACCTCGTGATCAAGTGGGTGAAGTTCTACAAGACGCATCGGGCCATTCTGGAGGCGGATGTGGTCCACCTGCGTCGCGCCGATGGGCGTGAGATGGACGGCCTTCTGCACGTCGACCCGAAGGGCAAGGAGAAGGGGCTGGCGGTTTTCTACAACCCCACCAACAAGCCCCTGACCAAATCGTGGATGCTGCCGATCTACTACACCGGCCTGAGTGACACGGCATCTGTGGAATTCGCCGATGGCAAAAAGCAGACCGTCAAACTCGCGCGGGATTACTCGATTCCGGTGACAGTGACTTGTCCGGCGAATGGGATGACGTGGGTGGTTATTCGGTAATTCTCTTATTTTTGGAATGGGAGAATGGGGGAGTCGGGGAATGGGAGATTTGTTTGCAACTTTTTGCGGTTGGATTATAATTGCGTTGGGATTATCTGGCTTTGGAGGCGATCTTGGCGAAAGGAAAACCAACCTGCGTGCCTAATTAACAACAATATTCCCTCGTTATTTTCCAATTTGAGTTATATTTTGGAAACCTTGCCAAGACGTTGTGTTGGTATCGCGGAGACGAATGATGAAGATACATGACGCCGCCTTATCTGGTGACATTGACGGAGTGGCTAAAGAGCTTGCAGCCGGAGTTGACATAAATGTTGAACCGATAACTTCACTTCAAACAGCCCTCCATTTAG
>JBDUAM010000133.1:0-10313 GCA_040004655.1 Chthonomonadales bacterium
GCGTCACGCCACACCTAGAAAACCGCGGTAAAAGCCTTCTGCTGGAGAGCTTCTTTGGGATTCCCGGGGTCGGCACGCTCACGGTCGACGCCATTCAGGATCAGGATTTCGCCGTGGTCCGCGCGATGGTATTTGTCGGCGCCATCCTCTATGTCATCGGCGCAACCCTCGCGGACATCGCCTGCGCGGTCGCTGATCCGCGGATTCGGTTGAGTTGATATAATAACTTTTGGGCGGTCGTCCTGCCATAAAATGAGGATAATAAATGGGAACAGATATTCACAGCGTTTTGCAGGTCAAGAGGGATGGCGTATGGGTGTCATTCGCCTTGGGGTACAACGACCGGAATTATCACGTCTTCGGTATGTTGGCCGACGTGCGGAATGGTTCTAGGTCTGACGGAGAAAAGGCAGGGGACGAATACGAGCCAATCTCCACTCCAAGAGGACTGCCTGCAGATTTTGTTGTGGACGAAGATTGCGTGCACACGCCGCCAGAAAACTTTCGGTGGGAAGGTTACGAGTGGCTCGACAATCCGCAATTCGATTACACTAAGTGGATGGGTGACCACTCTTATTCTTGGGTAACGCTTGCCGAATTGCTTGCCGTTGATTTCACAAAAACGACAGGGGCAATTGGCGTCTTGGTTGCCGAGGATTACCTTCGATATCGAGCTCAAGAGTATCCGTACGGAGCTGAGCTCACGTACGAACATTTCTGTTATGTTACGGGCGACAACACCGTCACAATCTCCGTTTCGGAATTTGAGCAACTCGGCGGCGACTTAACCATCTATTCGGGCAAGAAGGTCTACATTTGGATTCGGTATCTTATCACTTACGCAAGTGGGTTCAGGATAGAATACTTTTCGTGGTTGGTTAGCGCTTGCAAGGATGCATTTGATTTCGGAGTCACACCGTCGGAAATTCGGATGGTATTCGGGTTTGACAATTGACGCACTCAGCCGAACATAGTCCCGAAACCGGATGCTGAATATCTCTGTTGCTCAACACAATGGTATCGGAGCGCGGGCGTCCTCGCCCGCAAGGATAACCTCCTGACCAATGCCTAAAAGTTGTGGTTGCGCCCGAGGACGGGCGCGCTCCGATTACGATTTCGTGCCGTGCAATTCTTAAGAAGCAAAATCCCGTCGGAGCGCGAGCGTCCCTGCCCGCACAGAATGACTCCCGGCACATACACCGACAAGCTTATGGTATCATCACTCTATTGGAGATTCGAAGGCGAATCTCTCGGACTTGGTCCTGCCTCTGGCCTCCCGAAAGGAGTATCCTGTTGAAACGTTGCCTTACTCTTGGATTAACCCTGTTGGGGGCGATGGCATGTACCGCCGCAATCGCACAGCAGGCAGGCCTGACGGACGACAAAACCACGGGTCCCGGGCCCGGACACTCCCTTCACGGCGAGGCCTTCAACGAGGGCCCACGACAGAAGGCATACCTGATGGCGGGTATGGCCAACGTCAAATTTCCTATTACAACTAAGTCTTCTTTAGCACAGAAATATTTCAATCAGGGCATCTCCCAGCTTCATGGCTTCTGGTACTTTGAGGCCGAGCGAACCTTTCGGCAGGTAAATGCCATTGATCCCGACTGTGCAATGGCCTACTGGGGCATGGCAATGTCGAACGCCTACAACGAAAAGCGCGCCGCTGAATTCATCAAAAAAGCCGACGAAAAGAAGGCTAAAGTCAGTGAACGGGAAAAGCTCTACATCGAATCACTGATGTTCAAATACAACCCGACCGACAAAACCGCCAGCGCTAAAGCGAAGCACAAGGCGATGCTCGTCAAGCTCAACGAGATCATTCGCAAATATCCGGATGACATTGAAGCAAAGGCATTTCAGGCGGTAGAAATCTGGGAGAACCAGGGCCTCTACCGAATTTGGACTCGCGGCAGCATGGAGTATATGCTGAACACCATCCTCGCGGTCAATCCCATGCACCCGGTCCATCACTATCGCGTTCACCTGTGGGATGGACCACAGGCCAAGATGGCGTTGAATTCGGCTGCGCGTTGTGGACAGTCGTCCCCGGGAATCGCCCATATGTGGCATATGCCGGGTCATATCTATTCTGACCTTGATCGTTATATTGATGCGTGCTGGCAGCAAGAGGCGGGGGTCCGCACAGACAACGCCCAGCTAATTCGCGACCGTGTAATGCCAGATCAGATACACAACTACGCACACAATAGCGAGTGGTTCACCCGAAACCTCAGTAACGTTGGTAGAGTTCATGATGCTATAAGCCTCTCATCTAATATGATTGAGATGCCCCGGCACCCAGCATATAACGTAGTGAGTTCCGGTGGCAATACTTCCTCCTATGGCCGAATTCGCCTCATTGATGTACTGGTAAGATACGAGATGTGGCCGGAGTTGTTGAGCTTCTGTGAAGGGGCTTATATCGACCCGGGTCCAACAACATTAGATCAGGTAAAGCGCCTGGGAGCAATGGCTGTCGCTTACTTTGCCACGGGCAAAGTTGTTGAAGGTGAAGCCAAACTGGCAGAGCTAAAGGCTTTTGAGAAACCAGCCGATAAGTCGGCGGCGCCTCACACGCTCGAAGGATTGCTTGATGAAGTGAAATTCTATCAATCCATGGCGTATGGTCGAAATTCAGAAGCGGAGAAGCAACTCGAAAATCTTGCGTCACTCGGGACCGAGCGACGATCAGCGCTATATCTGGAAATCGGTAACTACGCCAAAGCCGTCGAGCTGGCAACTGCCGCCGTCAAATCTCGATTGAATGAAGTTCACCCTCTGGCAGTTCAGATAGATGCCCTGTACCGTGCAGGCGATATCGCCGAAGCCACCAAACAGATGAAAGTTCTTCAGGCCATCAGCGGACCCATCGACCTCGACGTGCCGATCTTCCGAAGAATCTCCGCCATCGCCTCCAACCTCGGTTGCTCCGGGGGATGGAAGATGGAGACGCCTGCCGCAACAGATACCGGAATTCGCCCGCCACTTGATACCCTCGGGCCATTCCGATGGACCCCTTCCGCCGCGCCAGACTTCACCCTTCCTGATGGGCTTGGTCACAAGGTCACGCTCTCCCAGTTCCGCAAAGAGGGCAAACCGGTGCTCGTAGTCTTCTACCTCGGCACGGCGTGTAAGCAGTGCATGAAGCAGTTGAACATCTTCGCACCTGTCACCAAAGATTTTGCCGCTGCCGGAATTCCTATCGTCGCAGTCAGCACAGATACGGTTGCAGGCTTGAAAGAGACCGTGAGCGATGTTCAGAGCGCTCCATTCCCGTTCCCGCTGCTTTCTGATAAGGATCTGAAAGCGTTCAAAGCATTCCGAGCGTATGACGATTTTGAGAAGATGGCGCTGCACGGATGCTACCTCATCGACCGCGATGGCCTGGTCCGATGGCAGGATATCAGCTACCAGCCTTTCTCTGATCCCAAGTTTCTGCTGGAAGAGTGCAAGCGATTGCTTCGTATTCCCGGCAAGCCTGCCGATAGCGCGGATAGGTCCGCTTCCACTAAATGAGATATTTCGCCGCTGTTCTTTTACTGACAACTGTCTCGGGATCGGCCCTGGCTGATCTAAAGGCGCTGCCGGGCAAATGCGTCCTCACAGGACTAATGGCCTTTCAGCGGGTAGTGGTTGAAGAGCAGGCAGGCGGTCGATTTACGGCGGACCTCAGCGCAAAGTCGAAGTTCACCAGTTCGAATCCTGCTGTTGCAACGGTTGGCGCGGAAGGTGTAATTCATCCCGTTTCAGATGGCTCGGCAACCATTCACGCCACGAACAATGGTCGATCTACCGATTGCGCCGTCACAGTGGTCGGCACGAAAGTTGCGTCAAGCTGGAGTTTCAAGAACCACGTTCTCCCCGTCTTCACTCGATCTGCCTGTAACTCCGGGGCCTGTCACGGGGCCGCGGCGGGCAAGGGCGGACTTCGGTTGACCTTGCGCGGATTTGATCCATTGGCGGACTACAACAGCCTCACTCGACAGGCGTTTGGTAGGCGCGTGGTCATCGGTGATCCGAATAGCAGCCTCGTGCTGAAGAAGCCCTCCATGCAGATCGGGCACGGCGGCGGGGAACGACTAAAGAAGGGCAGCGCAGACTATTTAGTGGTAGCCGATTGGATTCGCTCCGGCGCACCGAAGCCAAAAGAGACCGACCTAAACCTGAAGTCACTGGACGTCTTCCCCGAAAACTGCTCGCTTAAGCCCGGTGATGGACAGCAGATACTCGTTCGCGGGACCTACTCAGACGGTCACACGGAAGACGTTACCCGATGGGTTAAGTTCGGCTCGACAGATAGCCGGGTTGCGGTGGTGGATGAGAATGGCCACGTCAATGTCACCGGTCAGGGCGAAGCCTCCGTCACTGTCTGGTTCAGCTCGAAGGTCGCCTACGCTCGGGTGACATCCCCTTTTTCCACGGCCACGCAGGCGGCAAAATCGGCGGAACGATTCAACAGAATCGATGATCTTGTCCTAGCGAAACTGGAATCTCTCGGGATTGCGCCTTCACCTATCTGCACGGATCGCGAGTTCATTCGACGCGCATTTCTCGACAGCATCGGCATTTTGCCAACCCCGATGGAGGTCGACGCTTTCCTCGCTGACACTCGCAAAGAGAAGCGAAACCTGCTTATCAACTCTCTACTTGAGCGACCCGAATTTGTGGACTACTGGACCTACAAATGGAGCGATCTGCTATTACTCTCCAGCCGAAAACTGAGTGGTCCGGCGCTGACCAGCTTTTATGATTGGATTAAAAAGGCTGTTCAAGAGAACCGTCCGTGGGATCAGTTTGCGCGGGAGATTCTGCTTGCCACCGGCAGCAATCTGGATAATGGCGCCGCCAACTATTACCTGTTGCACAAAGACGCCGTCGACGCGATGGAGACCACCACGCAGGCCTTCATGGGCATCTCCATGATGTGTGCTCGATGTCACAACCATCCGCTGGAAAAGTGGACTCAACGCGACTATTACCAGATGGCGAATCTCTTCTCGCGGGTCCGGCTGAAGAACGGGGATCGGTCCGGCGAGGTGCTTGCGCTGGCTTCGACCGAGGGCAACATCAATCACCCGCGACTCAACTATCCGCTGCCTCCCAAACCGCTGGACGGCGTGGAGATGGGACTCGATGACACGACTGATCGCAGGAAGCTGGTCGCGGATTGGCTCACGTCTAAGAGCAATCCTTACTTCGCGCGGAACCTGACGAATCGGGTATGGAAGAACTTCATGGGTCGAGGAATTGTCGAATTGGAGGACGACCTTCGACTCACTAATCCGCCCTCGAATTCTGAGCTCCTGGACTGGCTGAGCAACAACTTTGCGGAGAACGGCAGCAATGTGAAGGAGCTGATTCGGCTCATCATGCAGAGCGCATCGTACCAGCGCAGCGCCGAACCGACCGGCAATAACGGCAAAGATGAACGCTACTTTTCGCATTACATCGTTCGACGATTACCCGCCGAAGCGCTGCTGGATGCCATGTCGCAGGTGACCGCAATCCCTACCGATTTCGCCGGATACCCTCGCGGTACCCGCGCCCTTCAGCTCAAAGATTCGCAGATATCTTCCTATTTCTTGACTGCCTTTGGTCGACCAGAGCGAGCCCAAACCTGCTCTTGCGAACGGGCATCCGAGCCGAATGTCGCGCAAGCGCTGCACCTTGCCAATGGCGACACCATGAACATGAAGTTGAAAGCCACCGGGGGAATGATCGACCGCCTGCTCGACTCGGGAATGGCGGATGACGCGATCATCAACAGCATCTTCCGCACGGCGTATTCGCGTGACCCAAATCCAAGCGAACTCCGAAAAGTCTCGGGGATGTTAAAAGTGACAGGCTGGAATGCACTCTCCACAGGCGCCTCGCGCCGAAACCAGCGTCGACAGGCGATGGAAGATCTACTGTGGGCGGTGATGTCCGACCAGGAATTCCTCTTCAATCACTAACGCGTCACTCCTCGTCGTGTGCTCTCGGATGTGCTTCATCGTAAACCCGCTTCAATCGCTCCGTGGTAACGTGCGTATATATCTGCGTGGTCGCCAGATTGGCGTGGCCAAGCAGTTCCTGAACCGACCGAAGGTCGGCGCCATTCTCCAGCAAGTGGGTGGCGAAGCTGTGCCTCAAGACATGGGGAGTGATCTTTAACCGCTCGCCGACTACGGACATATATTTATCAAACGTCCGGCGCACACCACGATCTGACAGTCTCTCCCCGAATTTGTTTAAGAAGAGCGCATTGCTCACGCCCGATTTACATTTTGCGGCAAGTTCGGTTCGACCCAGTGTCAGGTAGTCAGCAATCGCCTCCTGCGCCGCGCGACCCAGCAGCGCGATCCGCTCCTTGCCGCCCTTGCCGTTGCGAATTCGCAGCTCCCCGGAATCGAGATACAGGTCCGACGCATCCAGTTGAACAAGTTCTCCGGCGCGAATTCCGCTGGCGTAGAGCAGTTCGAGCATCGCGCGATCCCGTCGACCCGCCGGCGATTCGTCCGGTGCAAGCATGAGAGCGTCGATCTCAGCGGTCCGGAGAAACTTGGGGAGTTTGTGCGGCTGACGTGGGGAGAAGAGCCCGCGAGTCGGGTCGTTCTCCACCAGCCCCTGCCGACGAGCCCACCGAAATAGGGATCGAACGGACGCCTGCTTTCGCGCGACCGTAGATCGCGCAAATGAGTCGGCGCCGAACGTTGCAAAGAAAGCGCGGAGGAAGGCGGTATCGACCAACTTTAGCGAAACCACATTTCGCTTTCGGGCAAATTCGGCTAATTGCATCAGGTCAGAGTGATATGCAAGCCGGGTTCGGGTGGCTGCAGAACCGGTGATTCGGCGGGATTCGAGGTATCTCTGTATGACGGATTCTATCATGGTAAAGATCGAGAATTCATTCAGGAGTTAAGCAGGCTGCTCATCTTTTGACCTGCGAGTCCGACGCGTAGAGGATGGCGGCGCGGGCCGCAGTCCATTTCGCGGTATGAATTCGATGTGCAGACTGCAATCCAGAGCAATGGCAATCCGATTCAGCATTTTTCGTGTATGACCGTCATAATCGCTGTCTTCCAATCGAGCAATTACTGATTGCGTGGTCCCAATTCGTTCTGCCAACTGAGCCTGAGTTAGTCCCAGATTGGTGCGAATGGAATAGATTGCTCTGGCGACATCAGCCTTTTCCCGTTCTTCGGTTACTAACAGACCAAATTCGGGACTGCCCCCAAATTTACGCTTAATGATTTCAACAGCATCATCCATTATCTTTGCCATTTAGTCTATTCCTTTGCCTTTGATGCAAGCTGCACCACCGTCGCCGAAGACCTATTCGTCCTCAACATATGTATGCGCCTTTGGGTCACTCTCAAATCGTTGCTTGTATCTTATTGCAATTTCAATTTCTCGGTTTGGAACAACGCCTTCTTTCGTAAGGGCAACGGCGATTACTCCGGTTTGGGTACAAAAGAAAAAGAGCAAGCGATAATTTACTCCAGAATATGTCGCCCTTAATTCGTATATGCCGTCCCGCAGATAATCGGCGTCAGGCCTTCTGATTTCATGCCCACGTTCTCTCAGGGCTTCGATTCGTTCGAAGCACTTTGCTACTATCCGCATGTCCCTAGCTGCCCAATCCGTCATCTTTTCCAGAACAGGAACGCGACCACCTTCCTCCATAAAGAAGACTACTTTAGTCTTTGGCAATTTATTTCTCCACAAAGATTATAGCAAACTTGTGATAATATCGCATTGGCGTTTGATGTGGCAGGATTATGATGTTGTTAAGACATCAATCCCATCATGCACCTGCAATCTTCCCGAATTCGGTGACTTGCAAGAGTCATTCATCACCAGCAGAAATGTGAACGCGCACACCCGTCTGTATGCCAAAAATTGATTAAAAATAACCTGAAATCAGGATTGAATCGGCGATGGAGGTATGCCATACTCAAACGTCACTAACCCACTCGGGAGCTTCTTTTTTCGCCCAACGCTGGGGCGAAGGTCAGCCTTCCAAATCTGGATCGAACAGTTCACTTATGGCCTCCAAAAAGTCTGTAAAAAAACCTGAGATCGTTGACGCCCCGGAGGTTGTTCCGGCAACATTTGGGCCGGAAGAGATATCCGCATCTGAGCCGATGGCCGAGCAGAAGCTGCCCAGCCTCTCTATTCGGGACAGACTGCTCATGTCTATCGACATTTTGCACCAGGGATCGTGGATTTCGATGGGGCTCGTCGCAGATCCGGCCACGGGCGAGATGAAGCGAGACCTTGAACAGGCGCGAATCGCCATCGACTGTGTCGGGTATCTCGCCCTAAAAGTCGATTCTCAATTGGACGACCATACCCGCCGGGAGCTAAAAAACCTGGTGAGTGACCTGCAGATTAACTTCGTTCAACAATCAAGCCACGAATAAATCTTTACAACGCTTTTGCTTTCATCCAGAACCCCGTCAAGCCGTGCATTTTCATCCAAATTATAAGGTTATACTCAGCCTGTTGGAAAAGTCCAACAGA
Organism: Chthonomonadales bacterium; assembly: GCA_040004655.1. Lineage (GTDB taxonomy): Bacteria > Armatimonadota > Chthonomonadetes > Chthonomonadales > CAJBBX01 > JBDUAM01. The sequence goes on from JBDUAM010000133.1 coordinate 8,512, forward strand.
CAGAAGGACGTATATTTTGCCAGAATTCGGAAATGGTCCTGAAATGCACGGAATTGATGTGGCGAGTGTGGAAGCTGAGATGCGATCCATGCACGTCGTATCGCAATTGCTGCCTACACACCCTGAAAAAGCCCCGCTATCGGAGACAGCTGCTCTGGCGCTGGATGCCAATGCTCAGGAATTTTCTGACAAATTTGATGATCTGGTCGACATTCTCTGCGGCGCGGCCAAAGAGGGCGTAACAGATCGACGTCGCAAGCGATACGCTGATATCCGCGACTGGTTTCAGATGCGAGAATTGAGCCTGGAGCGCCTACTACGCAAACACCAGGTCGAAGGGTACGACGCCGATTCTAATGCGTGCATCCACTCCCTGTTTCAGCCGGAACAGATTGAAGGCGTCATTCATTCTGAGAGCGTTATCCTCCGGATGATGCACACCCGTGCGCTGGTCGATGGCTGCCGCCAGATGGACGAATCAATTAAGCACTAAAATCGGTCAAAATAGTTCTGTAAACGCTCCATGACTGCGCGTCATCGGGGCGTTATTTTTTTGGAGGCGCTGTTGAGTTATCCGAGAGAGATTGTAGTGGCGACCCGCAACCCGAAAAAGGGTGGCGAAATGGTCGCGATTCTGGGTGCCACGAACATAAAAGTGCGAACCCTGGCGGAGTTCCCGGAAGCCGATATTGAGGTCGAGGAGACGGGATCCACCTTCGCGGAGAACGCCGAACTGAAGGCCCGCTCCGCCATGGAACTAACCGGCAGGGTATGCATTGCAGATGACGGTGGACTGATCATTGACGCGCTTGGCGGACAGCCTGGTCTGCACTCCAAACGATTTCTGGGCGAGGATACTTCTTTCCCCGACAAGATGGCGCACATTCTCAAATTGATGCAAGATGTTTCCGAAGCCGACCGAACCTGTCGATTCTTCTGTGCGGTCTCCATTGCTGTGCCGAACGGTAGGATCATCCAGTGTGAAGGCGCATGTGAAGCTCACATCGGGCACGAGATGCGCGGCACCAATGGATTCGGGTATGACCCCATTGTGGTGGTGAATGCCGTTGGGAAGCATATGGCGGAGCTTACACCCGAAGAGAAACACAAGATCAGTCACCGGGGCAAAGCCCTCGCATGTGCCGCAGAGCAACTGAAAGAACTCTTTCCATGAACCAGAAAAACGTGCAACGACGCGCCTTTACGCTGATAGAACTTCTCGTGGTCATCGCGATAATCGCGATTCTCGCGGCGATTCTATTCCCTGTCTTCGCACAGGCTCGTGAGAAAGCGCGACAGGCATCCTGCATGTCCAACCTTAGGCAGATCGGCATGGGATTCACCATGTACATTCAGGATTACGATGAGTTGCTGCCTGATCGGCGAGACTTGAAGAACAGCCTCCCCGGCGGATGGAAACCCTGGACCTCCTGGCCGACATCTGACCCGCGTGCTGGCTGGGCGCTTGTTGTAATGGACCCCTACATCAAAAACAGCGCCGTCTGGAACTGTCCGAGCGTTTCCGGTACCAGCATGGGCTGGGCCATTCAGGTTCTACAGGCGACCACCGCCGCGCCGAGCCCCTCTACCAACTACTGGCTCTGGCGATTTGATCGACCAGACAATCCCGTGCCGCTGGACGACTGTTGGGGCAAGTCGATCAACCTGGCTGTAACCGATCTGCAGCTCGCCAAAAATCCCCAGGTCGGATATCCGGATGGACCAACGGATGTAGAACTCGCAGTCGATCCGTATTTCCCGAAGACCATCCCTACGGTTTCGGCTGATTTGAAGGGTAGATC
>JBDUAM010000072.1:0-3053 GCA_040004655.1 Chthonomonadales bacterium
GACGGCCTGATGCTCTACACCTATTTTGAGAATTTCGACACGCGATTTACCGACGAGTTCGGATTCAACGAGCCGATCGTCGCCGAGTTTAAGAAGCGGTACGGTGTGGATATTCGCACGCAGGATTTTGACCATGCAAAGTGGGGCGAGCTACGCGGCGAATACATCACCGAGTTTCTGCGACAGCTCCATACCGGCCTGAAAATCAATGGCAAGCAACTGCGCATCTGCCTCTCTGCGAACAATCCGGAAACGATGCAGGAATGGCCATTCAACTCTGGTCAGGTGAACATGCGCATAAAAATGGACTGGCGCACGTGGTTGAAAGAGGGCGTGGTAGATCAGGTTTGCGTAATGGGCGGCAGCGATGATAAGGGTGGCGAATTCATTCAGCGGCTATTGGACGCCGGAGCAAAGCCCTCGCAGGTTTGCCTCTTCACCGAGCGACCCTTCTACCAAAGCCTGAAGAAGTGGGTCGACCGTGGCGTCACGATTGTCGGATGGTCCGCGCCGTTTGCCACCCAGCCACTCGAACGCTACATGATGGATGAAGTTTCCGAGGCGGACCTCAGCAGTCTGGACTGGAAACGTCGCGCTCAGGCGTTGGTAGGTCTAAAAGCCGGAACGTTGTCTGCCGAAACGCAGAAGCAATTAGAGGCGCAGGCGGCTGACGCCAACCTGCTCGTTCGGCGGGAGGCGATGATCGCGATAGCACGAGTTGGTACGAAGAACCCGAAGATCATTGAAGATGCCCTGGCCGACCCCGAGAGCTGCGTTCGCACCGAGGCGGCGCTCGCGGCATCAAGCTCAATGACCGATCAAATGTTGCGAAGACTGCTGCTGGAAGTCGACCGACGGCCAGACTGGATGTTTGCGGAAGCTGTCGCCGAGGCGATCAACAAGTCTAAACTTAGGACTTCGCCAGCGCTGACCGAAATGCTTTCTAATCCAAGTCCGGCGGTTCGGAGAATCGCGGCGAGAGAGGCAAAGGCTGATTCAGAGACTACTCGCAAACTCCTTAGGCACATATTGTCTCTGGATACAGATTCTGCAGCTCGGTACTACGCCGTGGCAACGTATGTAGATTCAGGTGTGGACTTTTTACAATGTCTTTCCACTTGCATGCTCGACTCAGACCCAATCGTCTCCAATCAGGCAACTGTGCTAACGCGACAGTTAGCGAGTAAATTAACGCCGGAAGAGAAACGGACTCTCTCTCGATTGCTAGCGGGTCGGTTCTTACAATACGATTCCAAATCAAAAAGAACGGACAAAGACTGGGGATGGCGGAACGCAGTTGACACACTTCTCGTGCTGAATGATCAGGACAAAAAGTCAGTAGAGGATCAACTTTATTCCGATGACTCCGTATTAAGAAACTACGTCTACATGGGTCTTTACCTCCCACACAAAGAACATTCTTATGCACCCGTTACTGAGACTGAAGCCGCGGAAATCACTCGATTCTGGGCCGAAACCTACCAGGCGTCGAGGCCACCGTCGACGATCAAGTTCTGACCGGTGACGTAGCTGCTGGCATCCGATGCGAGGTAGATCAATGCACCTACCATCTCGTGCGGTTGAGTAATTCTTCAGGAAAGTATCGTTCTGGCCGCTCTCGTTGCCACCCGGGGTGAGCGTGTTCACCCGAATCCCCTTGCTGGCATAGTATGTCGCGAGCCATTTGGTCAGCCCCACCACCCCCGCCTTGCTGGCCGAATAGACCGCCGGGGAGTTGATATTTACGCCCATATATTCCGCGCCGGCGTAGATGCGCTGATCGGGACCCATGATGCCGTATATACTCGCGGTCTGGATGATGCTGCCACCGGTTCCCTGCGCAACCATCTGCTTGCATACCGCCTGCGCGACGAGAAAAACGCCATCCAGGTTGACCGCCATGATGTTGCGCCAGGTCTCCAGGGTGTACTCTTCAAATGGAGCAAACATCGCCTTTAGATCGGGGCCTTTTGTTGCGGCATTGTTGTGCAGAACATCGATATGCCCGAACCGCCCAACCACCGCGTCGACCATCGTCTGCACCGACACAGGGTCCGAAACATCACAACCGAATCCGGCGCAATCTACTCCCGTCGATTTTGTGAGTTCGGCGGCAGCTTCGGTGGATTTCTCCCAATCAATATCCACTACCGCGACATTCGCGCCGTGTTCCGCCAGCCCTCGGCAGAAGTGCGATCCGAGAATACCTACGCCACCCGTGACAATGGCGACCTTACCTGTCAGGTCAAACAGCTTAGAATCCGCCATCAGTGGCCGCCCATCAGCCCGGCGGATTTGGATATGATGTTCTCCATGTACTGATCCTGCCGATAGAGGTTGATGTTGATGAGCTCAGGGTTTTCGCGAAGCGTGCGCACGACGTCATTGATTCGCACGGGGCTGCCGAGCCGAAACAGTCGTTTGTATAGTTCTTCTGCGAGCTGGAAGTCTTCCAAATAGTCGACCGTTAGGCGCACGGTTTCGTTGAACGCCGCGTCATCATCGGACATCAACTGGATCTCCGCCAGCTTGAACCGCTCCGGCTGCTTCTCAAAGAATCCGCCCCAACCGTCCAGGCCCTCGGTCTTCATTTCGGAGCACAGGGTCTGCACCGCGTGCTTACTGATCCCGCGCACCCACGATCCGATGGGATTCCCGACCACGTGTACCCAGTCGCCGCCGTTCTGCGCGATGTAATCCAGCACGGCATCCACATGGGCGGGGTCGACAAAGTGCTCGTCTGCTTCCACCAGAACAAAATGATCCACGTCAAACTTCTCGGCGGCGAGCATCAGTCGACGGGGGACGTCGAGTTCGGGTCCGCGAAAGACGGGTATGCCGTACTCTTCCACGGTCGCCACGAGCTCGTCGTCATTCGGCGAATCGGTGGTACATAGCACGAATTGCTGGGGGCGTACAGCCAGTCGAACACGATCCATCTGCTGAAGAATAAGCGGTTTGCCGGCAATCGGCAGAAGGACTTTTCGGGGCAGGCGCGTGCTGCTCAGTCGCGCGACAAAGAAGACAGCGGTGCGACCCGTTGAAGGCTGATC
>JBDUAM010000149.1:0-3052 GCA_040004655.1 Chthonomonadales bacterium
TGAGTACATTCAACAGACATTAAGCCCTGCCCGGCTTTGAAAGATCATCTTAAGGGCCTTCCCATTCGTGGGGAGGCCTTTTTGTATGAAAGGCGATCTTATTTTAATTTCGGAAAACAAATTGTTGACACCGGAACGCTACGGTGATATTATTGAACTATAACTGCTGATACCAATAAGAGAAATGAAACATGGAAACAACCGAATCACCCGAATATTGGAATAAAAAAGGCAGTATGCTCGGCAAAGAGCGAGCTTTTGAGGAAGCGCTCGACTGTTTCAATCGAGCCCTGAGAATGGACAAAGAGTATGGCGCAGCCTGGTACAACAAGGCTCTCTGTCTGAAAAACATGGAGCGATACGAACAATCACTGAGGGCGTTTCACAAGGCAGTGGAGTTTAACCCTAACGATCAGGCTGTGAAGCGCAAGCGCGACGAAGTTGTTGATATAGTGGCCTCTTTAGCACCGACAAAACTATCAGGGAGAGTAGCACGAGGTGTAGATAACACCAACCCAATGTACTTTTCAATAGTGTCGATCATCATTCTGGTCGTCGGCCTCGTTGTGGTCTGGAAGATTGTGTCAGCGGTTACTGCACCTACCCAGTTTGAAGAGAAATTGTATTCTAAAGACGCGAACGCGCCAATCACGTTTGCGGATACTGCCCCGGACCGAATAGAAGAAACTGCAAGTACGTTGAAACGAGTTAGAACACTTTCACCGCCAACTGGAACTCAAATTATTCCGACTGAAGGCGATAAGGGAAAGGGCACCCTCACGGTGACTAATAAATCTTCCATGGATGCCTGTTTTAAGCTCGTTAGTGATAATGCGGACCGCAAGTGGACTTCCTTCATTTTTGTCAGAGCAGGTGAGAAAATGGTCCTGGGAACAATTCAGGAAGGCAAGTATAAATTGCTCATTTCACAGGGAGAGCAGTGGAGTGCGTCCAAGAATGAGTTTTCAAAGAATGCAGTCTATTACATGAAGACGGACGGTGTTAAGTTCAATGAAATAGAGATCATTGATCCAATGGGCGGAATCATTCCTACTGGCCAGGACCAAAAGATTACGATAGCTTTCACCGGCAAAGATACATTTTCTCGAAAACCATTAACTTCTGTTGAATTTGAAAAAAACACCAGTTTCTAATCGGACGGTTTTCAAAATTAGTCACCAGCCGCCCCTGTATTTGAGGGCGGCATTTTTATTGGGTATGTTGAAAAATATTTTGGAACAAATCGCGGCACACGTCCGTCGAGAGATTTGTGACCGAAACTTGGAGCGACTGGCCCCGGATGAACCACCCCCGTGGATGGCCTGCGCACTTCGGTACACCTGATTCGGGGCGGCGACAAAATGAGTCGTTTGCCTGACACAAGTGAGAAGGGACATGATCGCGAAATCAGGAGGATAGGATGACTCAAATGTCAGTTCGTACCAGGTTGTATCGAGTTGTTGGAGTCGCAACGTTCACCTTTGTAATGGCCGCCGGGTTGGTCGGATCACGAGCAAATGCGCAGACTATTGTGGACCTTGGCCTCTCAAAGAATGTAAACGGCCATGTTGAACTGGTCAAACCGACTACCTGGAAGGTCATGCTCGGAACCAGAGTTCTGGAGATGTTTCACCAATTGGTATACGTTTCCGGCGTAGTACAGACAAGCGGCACTGAGAGCGACGAATTACCAACAGCGCTGAATGGCAAGATCTTGATCCGATGGGAAGCAACCGGCAGATCCGGAAGAGTTCCATTTGGGACGATGACGGGGATTTTCATTATCGAGGATGGCACGACATCTCGAACGGAAGGAACCCTTGTGGGCACCTTTGGCTGCGGAACGCACCGCAAACCACTTGGGGACCATGAAGGCAGTCGTGAGTTGAATCACTTTGAAGGAACGCTGTCCGGCAACGTCACGAAGGGTCCGTTGAAAGGGGAGCAGATTGCAGCCAGCTTTGCCGGTAAGTTCACTTTCAGTTCACCAACATCCATAACTGGGAGTGCCATCATGACAGTAGACGGAGTTCACGTTCAGCCAATTCCGACTAAGAAGTAGATTAATTTGACGATGCACAAATGGCCACCCGGTTCGGGTGGCCATTTTTATGTTTGTAGTTTTCTCAGGCCATCATTTGCCGGACGAGGCTGCCTTCAACGTCCGTCAAGCGGAAATCACGACCTTGATACCGATAAGTCAGTTTTGTGTGGTCAATGCCGAGGAGATTCAGTACCGTCGCATTCAGGTCGTGGATATGCACCCCATCCTTGACTATGTTGTAGCCAAAGTCGTCGGTCTCGCCAATGACCTGTCCAGCGTTGATACCTGCACCAGCCAGCCAGATGCTGAAGCATCGCCCGTGGTGGTCGCGGCCATAGTTCTCTTTGGTGAGAGTTCCCTGACTGTAGACGGTTCGGCCGAATTCACCGCCCCAAATGACGAGAGTATCTTCCAGCAGGCCGCGTTGTTCCAGATCCTTTACAAGCGCCGCCGAAGCCTGATCTGTATCTCGACACTGGTTTTTGATCTGGGCTGGCAGGCTGCCATGCTGGTCCCACCCTCGATGAAAGAGCTGAACGAACCGAACACCCTTTTCAACCAGACGGCGAGCGAGCAGGGCATTTGCACTGAACGTGCCAGGTTTCTTCGACTCCGGACCGTACATCTCAAACGTACTGGCAGGCTCATGTGACAGGTCCATCAGGTCTGGAACCGATGCTTGCATGCGGTACGCCATCTCGTATTGTTGAATTCTTGTGTTAATCTCCGGGTCACCGAATGACTCTTCTGCCATGTGATTGAGCGACGCGATGCTGTCGAGCATACTGCGTCGACTCTGTTTATCAATCCCGGGAGGATCCGATAGGTAAAGTACCGGGTCGCCGACGGAGCGCAACTTTACCCCCTGATGCACGCTCGGGAGGAATCCGCTGCCCCAAAGTCGACCAAAGAGCGGCTGATCCTGAAGATTGCCTGTGCCCTGGCTGATGAGTACGATGTACGACGGCAGATTCTCGTTTTCACTTCCCAGGCCGTAAGAGAGCCAGG
>JBDUAM010000172.1:0-10264 GCA_040004655.1 Chthonomonadales bacterium
ACAATCACTAACCAAATAGGACACGCTTAGTGTCTCTCAAAACGAGTCCACTCCAAACCAATGTAGAAGAACCCTAAGAATAAACCCTAAACCCACCTGCAAGTAATATTCAGCACAATCTTTGTGAGCTAACGTCTCCCACCCAAATCTCCCCAAAAAACTGTCATCATAACCGTACAAACCCACCCAAAGGACCACACCTTGCCATCCATCACACAAAAAATCAAGAACGCGCTGACGGCTGGCGGACCAAAAGAGGTCTTCCGTCGGCTGACGCACTCTGCGTGGGTTCGGCTGACCACCCTGCACCTGCAGGATCCCGAGTGGCAGGGCCGAATTGTGGAGCGGATGTTGGGGCGGAACCATGTGTCCGTCCCGGTCGACCACCGGGCTGTAACCGTAAGTGAGACCAGGGTCAAGGCGTAGGGGCGAATGATTATTCGCCCATTTTTACGCACGAATGTTGAATTTCGGTGCGCACGAAACGTCCGGGGCGACAACAATTTCACGGCGCACGAAAGATCTTTGCGCCCCTACCAACGGCAACGTCCACGTCACGGTCTACGGCCAAAGCGGATCCTTCGCTATCGCTCAAGATGACACGTTGCAAGATAGAGGAAAGTTATAGCGTCCGCCTTGTAGTGGCGAAAGATTTTTCACCCATTCTCCCACTCTCCCATTCAGATTCCCTTCAGTTTGTACATATCCATGGCTGACTCTCCTCGACTCACACCGTCGTGATCCACATCCGGACCAAACTCCAGCGACTCATCTGCTGTCCACTCGCCCCAGGTTGATAGCAGCTGCGCGGCCTCAAATGCCGGGTGAGAGTGTGGTAAATCGGTCCACCAGAAGATGGGAATGCCCTGTTGCACGATTGACCGCTGATAATCTTCGAGCAGTTCTCTGGTTTGCAGCACCCCTTTGGGCTCAACTGACCTTTTGACGCAGAACGCCGCAAGCGCACCGGCGGATTCTCCCACATTCCACTCAATGGGGTGCAGTCGATAGCATCCGTTGGTCAGGTGGGTCACCCCCAGGTTTTTGCAGCCCGCCAGTAAATTAGTCACGCGAACCGGGATGAGGCTGCCGAGCGGGATTTGAAACGGTTTTGTCTCGAGAAATCGACACGGTTCATCGGAAGGGCCATCATGAATATCGAGCCAGTAGTGTCCGATTCCGCACGAATCGGGGAATAGTTTAGCCCGCGGAACCGCATTGCAAACGGCGCCGGACGAGCCTTTCTCCACCACATCCTGCTCAAGAATGGTCTGCATCGACTTAATGCGCCGCGACTCGCGGATGTATGGTTCCGGGCTGACGCCGTCTCCACCCGAACCGAAGAAATCGGTCAGAAGCCGAAATTCTGGATATCCAATTTTGCCCGGCTCATCTACCCGCGGACACTCTGTCTGTAGCCAGTAGACGTACCCGAGGGATGCTCGTCTGGCGGCCGCGATCGAACTTTCATCCATACCAGCATCGCCAGATGGGATGATGCCGCCCCGAAAGTCGTTGGAGGCCGTGTTGATCATTGCGACATCATGGGCGAATCGTGAGTCTGAAAAGTTAACCGACGCGATCACGCGACGATATGTCCACCACCCGAGATCGCCAAACATCCCGTGCATCGCGCCATCCAGAATATGGTACTTCTGGGTCTGTTTGAGGGCCTCGTAGTCGGCAGGAGGCGTGATGGTGTGCATCTCACCTTTGGGGCGCATCTCCAGGGCAAACGCCATGGTGAAGGGCTGAATCCAGTCGGGTCGAGCACGAGCCGGGGCATCAGGTTCGCCGGTCTCTTGTCGACTTTCTGCACCGAGGCTGTGCTCCACACCGATCAGAGGCAGGAGGTCGCCGGTCTCGGTCGCATCGATGAAGTAGCTTGCGTTGAACTGGGCAGGCGCATCGGCAACAGTCCCGAACAGCTTCGTGATGGTGTTGATTCTAACGTCGTAATCCGTGATCGCCACGTTTTCGAGAAGGGTAATGTTAGGATTGGCGGCAATCATGTCTCGAAGAATGCCTTCCGCAACCAGCGGTTCACAGGCGAGCCGAGAGACCCAGCAATCGCCAATATTCAGATACTCCTGCGATTTTCCGGCTTCGGAGAGAGTGGTCGAGCCGCGGTAATGCTGCCGAATCAGGTGGCGAAAATAGAGGTAGGATTTCGTTCCGCCCGAGGTCTCGATCCAGAGGTTTTCGTCCGGTGTGCAGACCCCCTGCGACGTGAATTGCCCGCCGATCAGTCGGGTCGTCGAGAGCAGAAGCACCCGAATTCCCATCTCCGCCGCGCGCAATGCTCCGGCAACTCCCCCGAGTGAGGAGCCGACAATGATCAAGTCCGCCGAATATTGCGCCAACAACTTCTCCCTGCAACTCTATTGATCGGCTGCCCATTCGGCGCGTTGTGCGAATGCGGTCAGGTTCTGATCGCGATAGTACTTCGCGCACGACGTGTTCGCATCTCGCTCTTCGTCTTCATCCATCGAGAGGGCGAGCGCGTTCGAAAACTCTCGTTCAGCGCCTGCGATGTCACCGGCCGTTAGTAGCTTCTCCGCCAGTTTCAGCCGCGGTCGACTGCCAAAAGGATCATCTGAAGAGAGAACTCGAAGCAGATCGACGTCGTCGGTTGCGCCGGATTTCACCTGTGGCCAGTACTCCTCGGCGCGATCGTGCAGCCACTCGTACATGGTCATACCGTCCGGCGCGACGATGCCGTAGATCTCAGGATCGGCGCTAACGACCAGTCCACATTTCATCGCTGCTAGATAGGCTGCCGCCGCCCTATCGAATTCACCTTTTTGCTGATGAAGGTCCGCGGCGATGGCATGCGCATCAAAATACCAAGAGCAATTATTTGCAATCTCTTGAATGCTCTCCACGCGACCCGCAACTACTGCATTCACCGTCAGCGAGAAGAGATTGGAGGTGTCAATACCCAGAATATTCTCTCGGCGTTCCCGTTCATTGCGCGGCGATTTGGGCGGAACAGATATCCCGACTTCGGTTGCGAAATGTGCCAACTCTTCCAGACCATCCACGTCTTCCGCTTCTTCAAGATTGGTTCGCTGCTCCAGAATCACTCGGTAGAGCGCACTGCCCATTGTCGAGGCAAACGGTATCAATCGACCCTCCGCGCAGGCGACGATTTCGAATGAGCCATGCCGGGGAATTTGCGGCTGGTAGATGCCAATGGTCCACTCGTCGAAGGTGGGAAAGAGATCGGGATAGAGAGCAAACGGAATGTATCGGTGCGGGACTTCCGGCGTGCGATAGGCGTCTTCCAATAAGTCCTCAATCGTGAGGATTTCGACATCGCCAGCCATCAATCCGAGGACAGGAATTAACTCAGGAGGAACTTCAATGGACCAGTGGTCGGCAAGACGTTGGAGGGCGGGAGATTGCGCTGGCATTTTGAATTCCGTTTAGAGAGCAGGTTGAGCGTCTATTCGACCCGAGTTTACCTATTACCTTGTTTGCTGGCCGCCAGTTTTGGATACGTTGTTAGTTGTAGGTCGAGGCGATCAACGGTCGCACGAACGTCTTTGTTCAGCAGGGCATCCAACTCGACGTCCATGTCGTCGTTCAAACCCAATTTCGCGGCATGCGGTGTGCCCGGATGGAAATAGATTTCGTTGGATTCGCCTTCCAGTCGACCGAGCAATTCGTTTACATAAGCCGCCGTCATTCGACCAGTTTCGAGATGTCCGTACACCCGATCGGCCACGGTGAATCCTTTCCCGGCAAGTGTCTTAAGACATCGACTTCGAAGAGCCCGGAAAAATACCCATTCAACCCTTCTACCAAAGCGGTTGTTTTTGGTAGCTGGCTGCCAGGGTTCATACGGAATACGAATACATTTTGCCCCGAACTTCTCGGAACAATGAATGACCTCATCCCAGATGACCGGATGCATGTGTAGATGCTGATGGCCGTCCACGTGGGACCAAGGCAATCCCGTTGCAGCAAACCTCGCGAATTGGGATAAGATTTCCGATCGAACTTCTTGTCGACAGGTTCGTTTAAAGAAGTACGCGAATCCTGCCCTTGCAGGATCGTCTCGATATCGACCATTCCGAAGAACTAAGTGAGGTGCGTTCGAGGGAGAGCTTGCTGCAAATCCATTACTTAAAGCAAGGTGCAATCCCACGGCGAGGCCGGGGGTTTCCTTCGCAAGCTGGACGGCGGCGGCGGCGGCCGGTTCGTTCACCATCAAGCTCGTGCTGGTGAGAATTCCCTCGCGATGCGCGCGAATGATGGCGGCGTTTACGCGATCCGTGGAACCAAAGTCATCGGCATTAATGATGATCCATCTCATATCGGGTAGTTTAGCACCAACGCGCGAGAGTATTTGGTCCAGAATCGCCTGCAACAATCTTCACAGGCAGGTTTCTAATGGGGTATTGTAGAAACTTGCTACACACTTCAGGGGAATTGGTTTATGCTCGACGTTCAGGCTGGCGAAAATCAAATACAATGCGATGGAATGAGTCGAAGGCAGGTGATTCGCCTGGGCGCCCTCTCCATTCTCGGATTGAGCCTGCCGGACATGCTTCGGATGGAAGCGGCGCAGGCGGCGACCGGCATTGCAAAACGTGCCAAAGCGAAGAGCGTTCTTCTGATTTATCTTGGTGGCGGGCTTACTCACCACGATTCTTTTGACCCCAAACCCGATGCTCCGCAGGAGATTCGCGGCAAGTACGGAGTCATACCGACAGGCATTCCCGGCATTCGCTTCAGCAGCCTGATGACGGAGACCGCCAAGGTCACCGATATTTTTGCGCTCTGCCGAGGTCAGGTGGTTGGTTCTGACCATCACGAGACGGCCGCGCAGTGGATGCTTACCGGCAACTATGGCGTTATGCAGGGTGGGGATTACCCGAGCATCGGCAGCATCGTAACGCACGAAACCAGCCCCATGAACTCCATGCCTCCTTATGTCGCCGTTCCCCGCAACCACTCTTTTACCTGGGAATTGGGCAAGTCTGCGTTCCTTGGCGAGCGGTATGAATCGTTCAAATCGGGCGATCCATCGCAGAGTGATTGGAAGGTTCCAAACCTCTCCCTGATGGCTGATGTACCCGAATCTCGACTGATTCGGCGTGAGAACATGTTGAAGTCGATTGACGATCTCGCTCGGCGAGTGGATGCCTCCGACCAGGTAGCCAGCATGGATTCGTTCTACCAGAAGGCGACTCAAATGATCCTCTCTCCCGAGGCGCGTATGGCCTTCGATTTGACCAAAGAGAGCGACGCGACCCGCGATATGTACGGACGAAAAGATCGATGGGGCGCACAGGCGCTGCTCGCACGCCGGATGATCGAATCGGGTGTACGGTTCGTGATGCTTCAGTACAGCGCATGGGACATGCATTCGAAGATATTTGAGAGCTGCGACAAACACTTGCCGGGATTTGACAAAGCCCTGGCCGCGCTTTTGAGAGACATGAAACAGCGCGGACTACTGGATGACACCCTGGTTGCGATGTACGGCGACTTCGGGCGAACCAGCAAGATCAACAAAGACGACGGCCGCGACCATTGGGGCAACGCGGGTGTCATGATGTTTGCGGGCGCGGGTATTCAAGGTGGTCAGGTAATCGGCACAACAGATGAGCGCGGCGAATATGTGCTGGAGCGTCCGATCCGACCACCGGAAGTCGCGGCGACTATCTACCACGCCCTCGGAATAGATTACGATAAGTCGCTTATCACGCCGCAAGGTCGACCCGTACGAATTCTGCCGGAATGTGAACCCGTTCACGAACTCTGGTCGTAACCCAACCACTGGCAATTCATGTTCAATCTACTCTTCACTGCCGTCGGGCTCTTTAGCGCCCCGCTGTCACCGTCCCCGCCTCCTGTCGTCTTCAGTAAACAGATTCTGCCCATGTTCAAAGAGCGTTGCTGGACCTGCCACGGCGGATCGATGGCGAGCAGCGGATTCAGCCTCAACTCCCGAGAATCGATGATGAAGGGCGGACGGCACGGCGACGGATTTGTGGTCGGTAAAGGCACGCAGAGTTCGCTGGTTCGTTACATGACCGGCGAGCTGAAGCCCAAAATGCCACCAGATGGTTCCATTGATCTCGAAACTATTGGGATCGTGCGACGCTGGATCGACGAAGGCGCGAAGGTCGATACGATGGTCGGGCCCGCCTCTCCCAACACCTTGAAGGCATCCGCTCCCATTCCGAAAAGCCCTGTCCATGCAATGCTCCCCGCGCCGATTACCGCTCTCGCTTTTGCTCCGACGGGCACCCTGCTTGCCGTAAGCGGATACGGCTCGATTCGGATTTACGACATTGCGAAATCCGACTGGGTGACCACTGTTACGGGCGCAATCGATCAAGTGCAGGCGATTGCCTGGTCACCGGATGGCAATCGACTTGCCGCCGCATGCGGATCCCCGGGTGTCTCAGGTGACGTGATTCTATTCGATACCAAAACCTGGCGGCCCACGGGCAAATTAGTCGGACACACGGACGTAGTCTACGCGGTCGCGTGGCGACCCAACGGACGCGACATCGCCACGGGGTCGCTCGATAAGACCATCCGTGTGTGGGATTCCACAACCGGAAATTGCACCAAAGTTTTGAAGGATCATGCGGATAATGTGAGCGGAGTCGCCTGGTCACCTGATGGTAAGTATCTCGCGTCTGCTAGTGGGGATCGTACTTGCAAAGTGTTTGAAGCCGACACCTGGAAGAGGCTGGCTGCCCTGCAGAGTCATCAAGAAGGATTGACTTCTGTAGTCTTTAGCCCTGAAGGTAAACTCCTCGTCACCACCGGGATCGACAAGCAGATGAAGGTCTGGAATTTCAAGCCGTCGCAGATCGAGAATCCTGCCCGGTCACAGGGCGAAGGGGAGATCATCAACCACGCGGTATACAGTCCGGACGGAAAAATCCTCGCGTGGTGTGCGAACAATCACGTGATCAAGTTGTTCAACGCCGATGGATCCCAGATGACGCGAGAGTGGCGCGAGCCGCTCGACTGGGTCTACTCGGTTGCTATTGCTGCCGACAATCTTACTGTCGCTGCGGGTTCAGCGGACGGTCACCTCTTTATCTATGACATCAAGAGTGGCAAGCTCGTTCGAGATGTTCCCCTGATTCCGGTGACTGCAAAATGAAGACCTTATTTCTTGCTTTTGCACTTGTACGGATGTCGAGCGCCGCGTTTGCAGTCGAAGACTCAAAGCCAGAAATCAAGAGTGCGACGCCATTTGTTCTGTTTGTTGGGGAGAAGACAAAGGTCACCATCTTTGGGGATAATCTTAATCCGACGGAAGTGATGTGCTCGAACCCGAAAGTCACAGTTAAGATGCTCGGCGCCAAAGCGACTGAAGGCATGGACAAACCAAAGGGTGGCCGGGTGGTCGAATTAGAACTCACGTCGCCATCGGACCTCGGCCCTGACACTCTAGAGCTTTCTCTAAAGAACATGACCGGAGAACCGGCGAAAAGAAAATTTGCCTTGATTCAACATGTGGGCACAGAAGTTCCCCTAAAGAAGCCAAGCGGGCGATTTCAAGATGCCATGGCGATAACTGCACCGATAACGGTTGTCGGGAATCTTGCGGACGGGCAGCCCGCCGTATTGAAGTTCGAAGCCAAAGCCGGAGAACGGTTCAAGTTATCCGGCCTCGCCGGGAGATCGGGTTCGACTTTAGATATGATTCTTCGCGTGTTAAATAGTCGACACATTACCCTGGCGATTGATGCGGGCAATATGAAAACAGATCGAGTCGTGGATTTCAAGGCTCCTTCCACTGGTTGGTTTTACATTGAGATCACCTCGGAAGAGATGAAAGGTGATCCAAAGAACGATTTTCGGCTGACAATTCAGCGCATTAACAATTGATCGTTTGGCGTAAGCAGAATTGATTGATTTACCGCCGTAATTTGTCACGATGTCGAGGCGAAAATATTAGACGATAGTCAGGCATCCGCCGTTAATTGGGCGGTGTGACACCATTTACAATGATTTGACCAATCTTGTTGCCGTATTGCTCTGTGAAATAGACCCTGCCCTGTGGCGTCACGCAGATGTCCTCTGGTCGACAATTTTGCGTTGGAATGGGAAAGTCGACCGCCGATGTACCGCCGCCCGCTATAAGACCGATTTTGTTCGATCCAGGGTTTGCTGTCCATACATTGTCAGAGGCATCAATAATGATGCCACCGGGCCGAGAGTTTGCTGTGGGAAAGAAAACTTCTCTCCAGACGCTTGTTGTTGGATCGTATACTGCCACCGCGTTTTTACCCTGCTCGGTTAGCCAGATTCGACCGAGGGAATCTTCCGCAAGATTGGTCGGAATCGCACCAGGAGAAGGCATAGGAATCTCTGTGAATACCCCACCTGAGTACTTTGCCAATTTGTTGTCGTTGATTTCACAGAACCAGACTACACCGTCGCGTGCGACTATTATTCCGTCTACCCCGTTGCCCGAGCCAGCCGGCGTAAACTCATCAATATGATTGTTGGCTGGATCAATTCGCGCAATCCGCGTCGTACCGCCAACATCTTCGTAGCCTTCGCTGAACCAGACGAATCCGTCGGGTGCGAGAGCCAAATCTCCGGGAGCCGCATTCGCCGTCGGCACGGATATCTCAATGATCGTTCCCGTACGCATGTCGATTCGGCCGATCTTGTTCGCAAGAGTTTCGGAAAACCAGACTGCGTTACGAGGGATATCGACGAGCACTCCGTCCATGAGAGGGTTGGGCGTGGCAAATGTGTATCCTGTATAGACCCCTGTCAGGGACATTCGGCCCACTTCATTGGAATGGTGTTGTGCGAACCAGAGGTTGCCATCGGCGTCGCTGCGAATGTCGTCCGGCCAACAGCCCGGGTTCAAAGATCCCGGCACATTGCCTGAGACCGGAACCGGGAATTCAATGATCTTGAAATTTGAAGGTCCGCCAGAGCCGCCACAGCCAGCCAGTGCAAACAGGCAAAAGGTAATCAATCTCTTCAAAGGTAGATGTCCTATTTCGTTAAACTCTCGCTGGAATTTTGGTCGATGACAATTTTGGCCCCGAGCTTTTGGTTTCAATCTGATATGGTCGAATTAGGACGTCTGAAGGCAGGTCCAATCCAGAACAGAGTCGACGAATCATGTCCAGGCTCAATATTCTCTTGCGGTTCATTATTTCCGCCACGCGCGATCGGCTGCCGATATAGGGTTCCATATCTTTTCTATTCAGACCGCGGGATTCCATTACGAATTCCAAAAAATCAATCGGATCTGGCGGTCCGATGGGTTCATGTTTGTCTTCGTAATCGGCGACCAATATTGAAATGACCTCTAACCGTTCCGCGTTTTCAGAACCTGGAGCGGAATCGATGAGACTATTGATTTCGGCGAGGGCTGGTCGATAATCGATATGGGATTTTATTGATCTGATGCTATTCAATCGGTAATTGCTCCCAAAATGGCTACCACAATTATGATACCGGCATAATGGCAAATATCTGACCAAGTTTCACAAGCATAAAAAAAGACCGCCTCCCTCGTGGGAGACGGCCCATAATTACTGGTTGCGACTACTTGCCTGACTGCCCGGCTGGCTTTGGATTTGCGAGTGATGGAACGTTAGCATCGTCTGCGGAAGCACGATGCATTGGCTTTCCGGCACCGGTCTCATCTACTTTGTTCTTGTCGCCACAGCCCGTAACGGTGAAGCAAACCAACATCGTTAGGGCCAGAATGCCAAGAGCTTTCTCGGTCAATACACCCGATCCAGTGTTATTTGTCTTCATGACCTACTCGGGCCACTTGGTCCAGGCGCTGGTGATCAGCTTCCCGATATCTCCACATCGAGTTGGAGCGATGCCATAGGAGGCCAGGTTGATAACTTCGTCTTGATTGGAGCACCACTTGCCATAGTCAGCAACGTTCTTCGGAACGAGATATCGATGTCCGCCAATAGTGCCACCCGCCATCATGAGCAATTTGGCATGTCCATCGGCAAACGCCATATTGAACTTGGAGCCATGTCGAATTCCACCGTTGTTGTATCCACCGGAGTAGCTGTCGAGCATCCAATCGAAGCCCATCGTGGGGCGGTAGGTGTCATAGGAGTCGCCCATGACGATGACATCTGCAGGAGCCTGAAGCGCTGCCATGGCTTTGCCTGCCTGGAATCTGACGCCATTCGGCGCCGTGGCAACGGCTTCGTGAAGACCGCCACCGGCGTAGATCAGCGGGCCCCAGTTGTATCCGTAGTGCGTGTGGAACGTAGAGGGCATGGCC
>JBDUAM010000361.1:0-3044 GCA_040004655.1 Chthonomonadales bacterium
GGTCGGGGATTCTCCTCGATTAAGGGGTTGCGTAAACGATCCCGCGACCTGACGCAGGATGCCGCGGAAGAGCTTCACACGGCCGCCAGTCTGCTCGGGATTCGTCCGCCGGGACTGCTCTGCAGTCGGGAAGTCGTCAGCCCGATGCTTACCGGACTCATTTCGCCCGCGGTGGTGCTGCCATCCGATTACCAGTCGGCGTTTGATACTCCAGAATTCCGCGCAATTCTATTGCACGAATTGACCCACCACTCCCGCCGAGACCTCTGGTGGAGCGTGGCCGCGCGAACTCTCGGGTGCCTCCTCTGGCCGCAGGCGCTATTGCCGACCCTGGCGCGAAAGCTGGAGCAGTCCGCCGAAGAATCTTGCGATGACTTTGTCCTGGAACAGAATGTCTCTCCGGGCGTTTATGCAGGTTGTCTGGTGCGTCTGGCAGATCGACTTAAGAAGCAGTGGCCCACCCGGGCATGCGCCGCAGGAATAGTTGGATTCAGATCATCTCTTGGAAGGAGAGTGCAGCGAATTATGGAAAACAGAGCGGTTAGAAAGCAGCATCTGAGTATCAAAATGAGGGCGATTCTGGCTTCGGCAGTCGCGATCGGGACTGTTGGTGCGCTCACGCTGGTCTCCGTAAGAGCGACCGAGAAATCCGTTGGAGCGGCCACTACGTCGCAGGGCGTGAAGATCGACCTCTCCACTCCGGAGTTGACGGTCAGATCCTTCTGCCAGGCGCTTTCCGGTAAGTCCGTGCGATCCGCCATTGAGTGCATCTCCGGCGCTGATCCCAAAGCAATCCCCGAGAAGATGGTGAACGAGCTTCAGGGGCAGCCAATTCGACTGCTAATCGACACTGCAGTTGCGAAAATTGATGGCGACAAAGCCACCTGCGACATCACTGGCAAATTTGCCCCCGATGGAGCAATGACCGACGGCAAGGGATTCCCGCTGAAAGAGACCATCAATCTGGTGAAGACGGGAGTCAACTGGCAGATCGTGCCGGCAAAGAACGTCAACATGAATGATCAAAAGATGGATGATTTCATCTCCAAAATCAGCTATATCCTGAGCAACCCGAATTTCATGCAGCAAGCTCGAACGGAGGCCAAAGCTACCTCCTGCGTGAGTAACATGAAGCAGGCGGCTTTGTCATCCATTATGTATGCTTCGGACCACAAGGACATGTTCCCAGGCAAAACGGTTGACTTGCACAAAGAGTTTTTTCCGTATTCAAAGAATATGACCATCTTCACATGCCCCGAAACGAAGAAATATTTTGCGTTCAATACCGCACTCATCGGAAAGAAGTTATCGTCGGTGAAGGTGCCTTCCAACACAGTACTCTTCTACGAGGGATCGGGTGGCAAGTACAGCTTTATCCACGGCGGAAAGACGACGATCGCGTTGGCCGACGGGCATGTGGTGATTGCCGATCCGAAACAAGCTACAAAGTTCGTCTGGAATCCGTAGTCGGCGATCCAAAAATTGAGGTTGACGCGGTCAGGTTTTAAACCCGACCTTACCGACCTCTGGGTGACGTAGGGATGGGTCCGAGACCCATCCCTACTGACCGGGAAGAACCTCCGCAACAACGTGGGTCCCGACAATGCCGACGGACATCGTAATCAAAATCCCCCATTCTCCCATTCGGCCGCACTCCCATTCAAAAAAAATCGACCCCAATTCCAAAAGGAATCAGGGTCGATAATGTACTGCTGCGGAAATCGACTACTTGATTTCTGCGGTTGCGCCTTCGGCGATGAGCTTGGCCTTGACGGCTTCTGCATCTTCCTTGTTCAGGCCGGTCTTGACTGGCTGCGGTGCGCCGTCGACCAGGTCCTTCGCTTCCTTCAGGCCGAGGGCCGTGATTTCGCGAACGACTTTGATGACCTGGATCTTCTTGTCGCCTGCACCGGTCAAGATGACGTCGAAAGAGGTCTTCTCTTCGGATTCGCCACCGCCACCAGCTGCCGGGCCAGCCGGGGCTGCCGCTGCTGCTACGGGAGCTGCGGAGACGCCCCATTTTTCCTGAATAGCCTTGGTCAATTCGACCAATTCTAGAACGCTCAACTTCTCGAGTGAGCCGATTAAATCTTCAATTGCTGCCATTTGTTTCTCCTGTAATTTGTCTGGTCACGCTTCAGGCATTTGCCATTGCGCAAGATGATGTATTACGTTACGCGCCTTCTGCTGTTCGCTTTTCCGTGTAGGCTTGAAGGGTACGGGCAAATTCGCCCAGAATACCATTCATCGTGCCAGCGAAATTGCTGAGCGGCGCCTGAAGGGTGCCAACCACCGTACCAAGCACCACGTCTCGTGGCGGGACCTTGGAAAGTGCAGTGATCTGATCGACCGAGTAGATTCGACCGTCAACCACACCGCCGGTGACTTTTACGTCTGGTTTACGAAGTTCCTTGAGGAATGCCAGAAGGTGCTTCGCGGTGTCCACTGAATCTTCGGTGGCAAAGGCAACAGCCATTGGGCCGGTGAGGAGTTTTTCCACTTCCGGGGTTAGCTTATCGCCCATTGCTCGTTTGAACAGGGTGTTCTTTACAACGTGATACTGGCCTCCGCCGGGGCGGATGCGATTGCGGAGCGCACTGATCTCCGAAACCGTCATTCCACGGTATTCGGTGAAGAAGGTGGCAGTGGATTTCTGGAAGACTTCTTCCAGTTCGCCAACTACACCCACTTTGTCGGCGCGCGGCGCCTTGGTCCTCGGCATATATGTCGCCTCCTGTATGGGAGTATCGGTCAATGTTTAAGCTGAGCCGATTGAAACAGACAACAAAAAAGAGACCGTCGCAGAGCGAGGTCCCGTGTCGTTGGGTTAAGCCGGTGAGGGCTCAACAAAATAATCGGTCTTCCTCGGCGGGTCGCCACGAGTGGCAATTAAGTCCTGTTCGGACACCGGCTGTCTCTGGAGAGGTTAATCTCTAATTCAATTGTCTCTAAAGAATAGCACATGCGAGTTGTCGGAGTCAAATCTGGCGTAGGTCCCGGCCTCTATTAGTGACTATGGCGTCGTCTTAACGTATCCAATAATC
>JBDUAM010000129.1:0-3041 GCA_040004655.1 Chthonomonadales bacterium
AGGTAAGGTACCTAACTACTTCATAGTAGATCGAGATAAGATTCTTGTGCGCCGGGAAGAAGACCGTCCATCCGCGACCATATGGCTTGGACCACTCCTTACGAATCCGTTGACTGTCGAGTTTGACTTCACCTGGTCGAGGATCGGGCCCATCCCATTTGTAGAGATTGAGCTTTCCGGCGAATCCAAAGACATCGGTAAACCAGGACTTGTCACCCTCAACAGTCTCAATCTTGCCAAAGTCAAATCCAACCAGAACCCCGCCCGCCTGCACCCAGTCCCGAATGCGCGCCAGCGTCTCCTTCTCGACAACTGTGCCTTCCCATAACACCAACACTCGATAATGATCCAACGATCCGTTCTGTACCAGAGGCTCGTCCAGAATGTCGTAGTTGAGCACGTCGCGGATTTGCGTGCAACCATTCGTGAAAATCGGAAGGGAAGCCAACTCAGGATGAATTGCCTTGAACGTGGAAGGGTAAAACATTGCAACATCGACGATGGGCGACCCGGATCGCAGGTGCCGCGAGTTACGATAAAGAAGATCGCGGGATGTGACCAGCGACTCCTGTGGCAACGTCAGCCCGACTGCTCCAGAACTCAGCGCAGAGAAAATGTATCCCGGCACTGCGTCCGCCGTCACACCAATCGGATTAATAAAATAGGGGACTCCAGCCAGCTTGGAAGCCGTAGCCAATCGACCCATCAATCCCGACTGCTCACCAGCAACTGTTCTGGCGCCGGGCACCGTGTATTGAATGACGCCATTCGAGTCCTTCGCGGCTGAGGCTACTGCCGCAGGTGAAATGGCCGAATTCGAAGTCAGCGAATCGCCAATTGGCAGTAACGGAATAGCCCCAACTAAATTAGTCGATACATCTTTCGCAATCACCGCCCATCGACTCGCGGCACTCGACTTATACCACTCCAGAAAATCGACCCACTCTCTTCGGCTCACGTCCGTTCGTGACTTCGGAAACGTCACGTCATCTGCATATCTCAGGTTTGAATTCCATGCTCGGCCAACCGCCTCCACCGTTCCGTACTTACCAACCATTGCACCCCTAAAGGATGCCAGCGCGAGATTGTCACCGCACAGATACTGCAAATCCGCCGCACCAACGGATGAGAAAATGGGAGTAGGCAACCCGAATATCTTCGGTGCGCTGCCTCGATTTGCAGTGCCAGCTTTTGCATTGGCATAGCTCATAGCCAATTTCACCGTACCGGGATCCCACAACGACGGAGCGTCAATGGGTCGAGATTGACCGATGGCAAGCATTCCCGTAGGTGAATCGGAAGCAGGTCGCGGGGCCATATTGAGCACATTTAAATCAGTCGACCACAAAAACCCATTCGCAAACGCGGATGCATGTTTGCGAGCAAACGATCCCGGTTCATCGGATTCTTTCACTTGCCAGAGATTGAACGATTCCGTTGCAGCCAGGGGTAGTTGAGTCTCGCCGCCGCCATCCAAGATTAACGCAAATCGACCACCATAAACCGACTCAGGTGTTCGCGGCGAGACGTTAAACCAGGCAGGCAACTCCCAGTGCCGGACCAGCCGCGTAGTATCCCAGTTTCCGACGGAAGTCTTAACGGAAATGGTCTCAACCGATGGCGAAGGTACAGTCGGAACTGGAATCGGAACTGGCTTGACCACTGGAGTAGTGTCTGGCTTCTTCGCAGGTTGGTTAGGTTTGGTCGCGGGAACTGGTGTAGCGCCATCGGTCAAAACAACGGTAATCGCCCACCGTGAATCGTCAAATTCTGCGTTCTGCCAGCCCTCAAATTGGGAGTGCGAGACTCGTTCGTCGCCATTGGAGAGGGCATATCCAACTCGACCACCCGGGTACACAATCTTCAGCGTAAACTTCACGCCATACCCGTTGCGACCGCCCCGGCTCGTGATTGCAAGTACATTCTTGCCGCTCTGTAGCAGCGACGAAACAAAAACTGTCTGATCAGATTCTCCGCCAATACCTGTCGCCACGCGATTGCCATTTACAAACGCTGAAAACGCACCCTTGGCGGAAATGGTCAATGCCGCCGAAGTAGGCAGGCTCGGCAACTTCAGTCCCTGCCGAATGTAAACCCGATCCTGATCAGAGAGTGCGTCCGCAGCCCAGATATTGTAGGCAAGGGGTTTCTCAGTCGCCTGTGCGGTTTGCGGCTTGGGGCGGACTGGTAATTGAGTTTCAGCGACTGAAGCGGTATCAGCAAGGGAGAATGCAATCGCAATTAGCAAAAAGGGGTTGAAGAATTTCATGCACATATTATACGGTGATTGCGACAATATTGGAAGGGGTTCGCGCTCGACGAAGCGCCAGTTTTTAACACGGGTATAATTGAACATATTACGCTGTTGAAGGAATATGCTATTGAGTAGAGTTAAGTCTGAGGCATTTTATGATCGAGCGGTTAAAGTCATCCCCGGTGGCGTGAACAGTCCCGTACGCGCATTCAAGGCTGTTGGCGGCGCTCCTGTATTTATGGCGCGCGGCGATGGCGCCTACCTTTTTGACGTCGACGGCAACCGGTATCTCGACTGCATCGGAAGCTGGGGACCGCTAATTCTCGGCCACATCCACCCCCGGGTAAAGAATGCGATTAGCCGCCAGCTTTCTCTTGGAACAACATTCGGCGCGCCGACTGAACTGGAGATCCTTCTCGCTGAGAAAATTATTCTGAACGTGCCTTCCATTGAAATGGTTCGAATGGTATCCAGCGGAACCGAAGCCACCATGAGCGCCATCCGAGTGGCGCGTGGCTTCACAGGTCGAACCAAGATCGTCAAATTTGAAGGCAACTACCATGGCCACTTTGATGCATTGCTCGCCAAAGCTGGATCGGGTATAGCCACACTCGGCCTACCAGACAGCGCAGGAGTCCCCGCCTCAATTACTCAGGACACGCTGACAATACCGTATAACAACATCGCGGCTGTCAAGGAATTGTTCGATAAAGTTGGCTCCGAAGTCGCATGCATCATCGTTGAACCGGTTGTCGGTAACAGTGGATGCATTGCACCGCAACCGGGT
>JBDUAM010000063.1:0-3036 GCA_040004655.1 Chthonomonadales bacterium
GCACATAGAGAAATGTCCCAGTCGGATCAATCTGTAGATTGAATAACGAAAAATTCAGCCCACCGCCGCCGAACGGAGAGCCGCCAACTGGTGTCAGCGCGCCAGTCGTTTGGTTGATGGCAAAGCCAGCGATCGTGTTGTTGTTTGAGTTCTCGACGTAGAGGAATAGTCCATTCGGATGGACGATTACTCCGTGCCCGCCGCTGCCAATCGCGAAGGGTGAGCCGGGAACGGCCACAAGCGACCCCGTCGAGGGAGAGATTGCAAACACGGAAAGCGTATTTACAAGCGAGTTAACGACAAAGAGAAAACGACCCTTCGGATCGCTGGCCACCCCATGAGCAATAACACCAGACAGAAACGGAGACCCGGGAACCGTGGTGAGGGTACCCGTAGGTGAATTGATCTGGTAGGCCGATACATCATTCGACTGCCCGTTCGCGGAGTAAAGGAACGACGGAGTCTGCGCCATTGCAAGTTGCGAGCCTGCGGCAAATGCAAGCAATCCTGCAAACTGAGCGACCAAACCAATCGTTGGCGGCGTCATGGAGGCAGATTTTATCACAGATTAAGTTGTGCAAGCGTTCAGTTTAGGGTGTCAGTTTAGGGAACTACGGGAGATCCGGTGGAACCAGATCGATCTTGTCCACAAGAAATCAGTCACGGTGGGCAAATCCAAACCGAAGCGGGGACGGGCCGCATCATCCCGCTCAACGGCACGGCCATCGCTGCACTTGACGCACACGCCGCTTGGTACCTCCGGCGGTTCGGGGAGTGCAAGCCCGAGTGGTTCGCGTTCGCCTTCGGCACGCCTCTCCCCAAAGACCCAACGCGTCCGATCACGTCGTTCAAGACCGCCTGGACCAAGGTGCGGAAGAACGCCGGGGTAAATGTCGGTGGCACGACAACCGTCACACGCTGGTAACGGAGTTGGCTGAGTCGGGTGCGGGCGACGAGGTAATAATGAGCATTGCAGGGCACGTCTCGCGCGCCATGCTCTCGCGCTACTCGCACGTGCGGATGGAAGCGAAGCGACGGGCCCTCGATGAGATCGCCGAACGCCAGAATGCGGCCGACGAGAAGCGCCGAAAGCTAGTGTCCTGAGTTAGAAATTCGTTGCAAAAGTAAGCCGGTTGTTTTAACCTGGGTCCTGGATGATACATTCCGGGGAGGAAACATGCGAACTGGGCGCCCGAAACAACCGGTGATTTTGCAGGCAGAGGACAAAGAAAAGCTCGAACTGCTGGCGCGGCGTCCGAAAACGGCGCAGCGGGTAGCGATACGTTCCAGGATTGTCCTTCGGGCGGCGGAAGGCATGAGTAATCAGGAGATCGCGGCTCGTCTGGGCGTTTGCGGCACGACCGTGGGGAAATGGCGTGAACGGTATCGGGTGCATGGTATGAATGGCCTCCTGGATGAAGCCCGGCCAGGTGCCCCCCGCAGGATCACGGATACCAAGGTGGAAGAAGCGGTGACACAGACGCTGGAAACCTTGCCGCGAGGTGCGACGCATTGGAGTACGCGTTCGCTGGCGCAGAAAGTCGGGCTGAGTCAAACTGCGGTGGTTCGTATCTGGCACAGTTTCGGATTACAGCCGCACCGCGCTGAGACCTTCAAACTGTCCACCGATCCGCTGCTGGTGGAAAAGGTGCGGGACATCGTGGGGCTGTATTTAAATCCGCCCGAACATGCCATTGTGCTGTGTGTTGATGAAAAATCACAGGTACAGGCGCTGGACCGCACGCAGCCGATCCTGCCACTGCGGCCGGGATTGCCGGAACAAAGAACCAACGACTACGAACGGCATGGCACAACATCGCTGTTCGCCGCTCTGGATATAGCCACCGGTAAAGTGATCGGCAAGTGTCAACGCCGACACCGCCATCAGGAGTTTCTGAAATTCATGGAAACCGTGGACTCCGCGCTGCCCGGAGATGCCGGCGAGATTCACCTGGTGCTGGACAACTACGGCACTCACAAAACCCCGAAGGTCGTTCGCTGGTTTGCCCGACACCCCGCTATCACCTGCATTTCACGCCCACCAGTGGCTCCTGGGTGAATCAGGTCGAGCGCTGGTTCGCGAAGACCACCGAGCAACGGATCCGGCGCGGTTCTTTTTCCAGTACCGCCGGTCTCGAAAAGGCAATCATGGAGTATCTGCAACACAACAATGAGCAGCCGAAGCCTTTTATCTGGGCCGCGGATGCCGATCTGATCCTCGGCAAAATCCAAAGACTTTGTGAGCGAATTTCTAACTCATGACACTAGTGTAATGCGTCGTAAATAGCAACTAATATCAATTGGGTGACGTCTCAATAGTCAGGAGGCGTTCGATGCGCATTGCAGCGCGGCAGTATTTCTGGAGGAAGGACATCGGGAGATTCTGAAGGGCTGGTCGCGAGGCCGATCGCTACCGGCCCGGTTAGTGGAGCGCGCGCGGATCGTGTGGATGGCATCGGAAGGTAAACAGGACCTGGAGATTGCCGCGGAACTGGGGATATCAAACCAGAAAGCCGCACGCTGGCGCAGACGGTTTCTGGAGGCGGGCCTGAAGGGTCTTGAAAAAGATGCGCCCCGTCCCGGTCGTACACCGACTATCGGTGCCGCTCGGGTACAGGTGGTAATCGATAAGACCACTCAGAGCAAACTGGCCCATGCAACCCACTGGAGTACGCGAACGATGGCCGCCGAGGTTGGCATCAGCGAAGCCAGCGTACGCCGTATCTGGCGCGCCAACGGACTCAAGCCTCATCTGGTGAATACCTTCAAGGTGAGCAACGACCCTCAGTTTGCCGAGAAACTGGAAGCCATTGTGGGTCTGTACGTGAGCCCGCCGGAACATGCCCTGGTTTTGTGCGTGGACGAGAAGAGCCAGATTCAGGCTCTGGACCGAACGCAGCCCGGTCTGCCACTGAAACGAGGTCGTGGCGAAACCATGACTCACGATTACAAGAGAATCGGGACCGCGACTCTGTTTTCAGCGTGTCCTTTCGGTGGGCCTGCGTATCATCATTACAATGACATTACAATGACGTA
>JBDUAM010000250.1:0-3010 GCA_040004655.1 Chthonomonadales bacterium
AGTATTGCAGAATCGCTGAAACATGCCGGGATTGCGAACGACTCCAGGGTGAACCTACACTGGGTCGACAGTGAAACCCTTGAGCGCGAAGAAGCATCCGAACACCTCACGGGCATGGACGCTATCGTAGTCGCAGGTGGATTTGGAGCGCGCGGAATTGAGGGCAAGATCAATGCAGTCCACTTTGCGCGCGTGAACGACATCCCCTACCTTGGACTTTGCTATGGAATGCAGATGGCTGTCATTGAATATGCCCGCAACGTCTGTGGCATCGCGAACGCCCATACCGAAGAGTGCAATCCCGATGGGCCGAACAATGTGATCCACATTTTGCCTGAGCAGAAGCATATTCTGGATAAGGGCGCGACCATGCGGCTTGGCGTCTACCGGTGTATGCTAGAGAATGGTTCACTCGCGGAGAAGTTGTACGGATCAGCCAGCGTGAATGAGCGCCATCGACATCGATACGAGGTTAACAACGACTATCGAGACCTCCTTAAGAAACACGGTATGGAGTGCTCCGGACTATCACCGGACTACCGACTGGTCGAGATCATTGAGATACCGTCCCACTCATTCTTCATCGCGACGCAGTTCCATCCGGAATTCAAATCCCGACCGAACCGCGCGCACCCGTTATTCGCGGGTGTAGTTGCCGCCGCCATCAAACGCAGCGGCAGACTGTTTGACGCCGGTGATTCAGATGAGACCGGAAGCGGTACGACGGTCAAGCAGGCTGTTGGCGCCATGGAAGAAGTTGTATAGACTTGCCCCGGTTCGCCGGACACTAAAGACAATGGAAGAGACCTCCCACGCATGAACCTTATGGAAATACCCCTCGGAGATAAAGCGCCGAAGGAGATAAATGTTGTTATTGAGATTCCACAGGGAAGCTCTCAAAAGATGGAGTACGATCCCGATTTTGGCACGTTTCGACTGGATCGAACGCTCTATTCGCCACTCTACTATCCTTACAATTACGGGTTTGTCCCTAACACGCTCTATCTTGATGGCGACCCGCTCGACATTCTCGTGCTATGCAACCACCCCATTCCCATGGGCACGATTTGTGTAGCTCGACCGGTCGGAGTTCTGCGCATGCACGATGACAAGGGCCCGGATGATAAGATACTTGCCGTCCATGTGAACGATCCGCGCTACGAGCACATGCAACGCCTGACCGACATTAGCGAGCATCGTCGCAAAGAGATTGTCCACTTCTTTCGCGTCTACAAAGACCTTGAGGACAAAACGGTGGATGTTGAAGGCTGGTATCCAGTGGATATTGCCCACGAGATCATCATGAAGTACTCGTTAACAAAGAAGTAAACGAATCAGGCGAGGTCTCGGATAATGCTGTCCGAGATGACCCCGGGTTCAACCCCTCGCAAATCCACATCCAGAAATCGGGCGATGTCCTTACCAACCAGTCCGATTTCTCGGGCATCATACCAATCGTCTATTGTACAATCGAATCCGTCGCTGTAACTTATTACCAGTCGAAACGTTGATTGCCCATCAGGGTCCCGCCAATTCCTCACGGACACATATTCGATCTTATCTAACGACGTTATTACCTTGCCAGTTTTGGTTAACTTATTTGTTGGCTTGTCAAATTCGAAGTTTGTTCTGGAATAGAAGACCCAGCGCACGAAGAACGGCAATCCTATTACCGCACAAATCGTGGATACAAGCCACGCGAATCCAAAGTGGTTGTTGTGTGGATGGAACATGTGGAGGCCGATTGACGGCGAAGAGTTTGAAGAGCTGTTTAAAACTATTGCGAGTATTCCGATAGTGGTTAGGGTCGTTCCGACCACTCCCAGCGATAGGCAACCCAGCCACATTTTGTGTTGAGTGTCGGCAAAACTGACGATTAGCCGCTCGTCATCCCCGGTAACTTCCAACCTGTTCATTTTGCGGACCTTGCATACGGCTACGTCAAATCTCTACTAACCCACCTTGAAAAACGCTCCAAGCAGGTAGGTGATTACGCCCATACTAACGCCGACCACCGTCATTTCAATTCCGGAGTGGAACCAGTTGCGCGCAGTCACCATCGTCTTGGCAGCGCCCACGGCGAAGTGCGCAAGTGTACTTACTATTACGGATGCAACAATCGCAGACTCACCCCGAAGGAAAACAAATGGCAAAACCGGCATCACTCCGCCGATGGCGGTGGATACCGTACCGGTCAATGCGGAAAGCCACGGACTGGTGAAATGGCGATCTGATAGCCCCAACTCTTCGTGAGCCATCGTGCGCAGGAAAGTCTCCGGCTGAGCAGCAATCGTACGCGCCATCTTTTGTGCGTCTTCGGTTGTAAAACCCTTCAATTCGTAAATGAGAGCGAGTTCCTCTATTTCGTGCTCGGGGCTCTCGTCGATCTCGCGCTTTTCTCGGCCGATCTCTGCCTCGTAAACTTCGCGCTCCGCCTTGGCTGCCAGGAAGGCGCTGCTGCCCATAGAGAGCGCACTGGCGAGGGTTGCAAGCATTCCAGCGCCAATCACAACCCGGTAGTTGTTCGGCTGCGCGACGAGAAGTCCTGCCATTCCACTGACAATCCCGAAGACAGCAGTCAGGCCATCGTTCATGCCATAAATCGCGTCTCCGATCCATGTGCCCGTATTGACGTGCCACTTTTCGCCTTTGAGCATGGCCTCCAATCGGCCCGAAGGTGAATTGTGATCCATGGATGCCAACAGCTTGGAATGTGCCTGCTCTTCTTTTTCGATGTCCTCAAATAGGGTTCGCGAGATAGGGTCGGAATTGATGGCCGTGCTCTGCGCGTTGAAGGCGTGAATGTTGCGCTCTTCTTCAGCCTCCATGCGTCGGAGCATCGCTTCGGACCCAAAGGCTCCGGCAATGAACCGGTCCGTCATTCTTAGCGGGGATACTGACTTTTCAGATATCGTTCCACCGTTCGCGACAATCCTCTCTCCGAATTGGCCGGCGTGTTTCTCCTCCTCTGCAGCCAACCGCAGGAAAATGTCTTTACGCCGCGAATCCG
>JBDUAM010000358.1:0-10072 GCA_040004655.1 Chthonomonadales bacterium
AAACTGCAATAATCTCATACTGTCTGATCTTCCTCGTAATCAAACCACTCTTTCTGCAGCCGTACAGTATTTTTTCGGACTCGATGTCGCCTGGACTTAGACCGGGTGATAGAGTTCTCGTAAGCAAATCCGCATATTGGTTCGTTGGACCGAGGAGAGGCGACATCGTAGCAATCCATGCGCCAGTTGAGGCAATTCAGTTGGATCAGGAATTGAAGGATCAAGAACTCGTTAAGCGAGTGATCGGGCTGGGAGGAGATGTTGTGGAGTCACGTGGCGGATCCATAACGGTGAACGGAAAACCAATTCCAAACGAATATGGAAAGTTGATCACACCATACAATTTTGCTCCATTGGAAATACCAAGGGGCGAGTTGTTTGTTCTGGGCGACAATCGAGCATCAAGCTTTGACAGTCACCAATGGGGTCCGATAGAGAAGAGACTGCTAGTTGGTCGCGTAACCGGAATCGTCTGGCCTCCGGCTCACATCGGCTCGGTGCGTTGATGTCCGCCAAGAAGAGCGGAACACCAACCCAACCTGCAGGTGTTTTTTACGCAATATTTGCCGCGTTGCTATTTGGAATAAGTACACCATTTTCCAAAATACTGATTGGACAGGTAACGCCAGTTCTATTGGCAGGGCTACTCTACATTGGATCAGGCATTGGTCTAACTATCCTCTATTTCAGTCAACGTCGCGATGCTGAGGCGCCGCTGGTCAAATCAGAAATTCCCTGGGTCGGGGGAGCAGTTCTCTTTGGAGGCGTCTTGGGTCCCGTATTGTTAATGCTCGGACTTAAGTCCACTCCGGCATCTACGGCTGCACTGTTGTTGAATCTTGAAGCAGTTTTTACGGCTCTCCTCGCATGGTCATTCTTTCGAGAGAACGTTGATCGACGAATTGCCATTGGAATGGTTTTAATCGTAGCGGGTGGCGTCGTTCTGTCGTGGCAAAGTGGATCAGGCATCTCATTTCCGACAGGTTCATTGGCGATTATTGGAGCCTGCCTCTGCTGGGGATTGGATAACAATCTCACACAAAAAGTCTCAGCCAATAACCCCTATCAGGTCGCTGCCATAAAGGGAGCCGTGGCCGGATGCGTCAACCTGATTATCGCTTTCTGCCTGGGCGCTAAATTTCCGGCCGTACTTGTACTACTTGGAGCACTTGTGGTCGGGTTTCTGGGTTACGGCCTGAGCCTGTCGCTCTTTGTTCGGTCATTACGCTTTATTGGCACGGCAAGAACTGGAGCTTATTTCTCAATCGCTCCATTTGCCGGCGCGTTGATCGCATTTGTGGTTCTTCGAGAGCAGATAAGTGGTCTCTTTATCATTGCTTCCGCATTAATGGCAATTGGCGTTTGGCTTCACCTCACGGAGAATCACGCGCATAAACACACACATGAAAGTATGGTCCACAGCCACTCGCATATCCATGATGAACATCACCAGCATGAACATGCGTTGGGAATCGACCCCCACGAGCCGCATACTCATCAACACACCCATGAGCCCATGACACATACTCACGCGCACTACCCTGATATTCACCATCGGCATCAACATATTGTAGGCAAAGATGAATAATGTAATGTCGCCAGTCAACTGATTTTAGCGAAATATGGAACTTAACTTCTTTTTTCTTTATCTTGAATGTGAATATAACTTCGTGAAAGGGGTCATTGACAGTTCGTATACAATTCGGTAAAATATTGTTGTTAATAAA
This sequence comes from Chthonomonadales bacterium, assembly GCA_040004655.1. Taxonomy (GTDB): domain Bacteria; phylum Armatimonadota; class Chthonomonadetes; order Chthonomonadales; family CAJBBX01; genus JBDUAM01. Next base: position 1,728 of record JBDUAM010000358.1, read on the forward strand.
TGCAAAAAGGTTTGTAAGCGGTAACGGTTGCAGGCTATAGCATGTATTGTCATAATGTCACTTCAAAAACAAGGAATCCAGAAATGAGCCTGCTAAAACCTGATTTTGCTATATCTCTTGCCGACGCAAAACCACCTTGTATTTCATTTTTTCAACCCACTCATCGGCACTATCCCGAAAATCAGAAGGATGTAATCTGCTTTCGGAATTTGATCAAGAAACTGGAACATTCTCTACAAACAAATTGCAGCGCCGACGTGTGCACACACATCCTTAAGCCGTTCCATGAGCTTGCTCTCGATGGTCCATTTTGGCTTCACGCCATCGGCGGTCTTGCCATTTTCGCAGCGGACGGTATTTTTGAGGTTATCACCACTCAACGGTCACTCGATGAGATGGTTCTTGTGGGACCAAATTTTCACACCACTCCTCTCTTACGTCTCCTGCAATCGACCGATCGATTCCAGGTATTGGCGCTTAATCGACAATCCATTAAACTCTTCGAAGGTGATCGGGATTCACTTCATGAGATCGGTCTTGCGACAGATATTCAGGAATCGCTTGGAAATGCAGACGGCAAAGGCACACAAGAATCTCACGATACAGTCGGTACACTGGGAGGCGCAGGTAAGTCTGGTACTCCAGTGCGTTACAGCTCAACAGATAAGAGCCACGAAGTAGAAATTGATGATGACCGGTATTTCCGTGCAGTCGACCATGCGATTCACGAGAACTATTCTAAACCAACAGGATTGCCTCTGATACTCGCGACTCTGCCAGAGCATCATGCTCGGTTCGTTAAGCTTAGCCATAATCCATTTCTGGCAAAAGAGTACATTTCCATCAATCCGGAGCATCTTGCCACTGTCGAATTATGCGCGCACGCATGGAAGGCATTTGAACCCGCCTACGACGCACGAATTGCGAAATTGAATAACGATTTTGCGGAGGCAAATTCCAAGGGACTTGGAAGTGATATCCTGAAATCTGCATCGGAAGCAGCTGTCGCGGGCAGAGTAGAAACGCTGATAGTTGAAGGCAATCGCCTGATGCCCGGTCGAATTAATGAGGATACTGGCCGCACAAGAAAAGGATCGCAGGATGACCCGAGAGTGGATGATATGCTGGATGAACTCGGCGATATTGTCACGAAAATGGGCGGACGAGTGCTGATTGTCCCCGCGGATAAAATGCCCTCGAAAACGGGATTGGCTGCTATTTACCGCTATTAGAATGCATATTAATAGGGGTCACCCCGTCGTCGGGTTGGCCCCAGCACAAGGAGACTGATTTTTTGGCATCCGTTATTAGTCGCGAAATTCGTTTGGTATCTCGCCCTGTAGGAGTTCCGACTCAAGGGAATTTTACATTGGAACACACCAAACTTGAACCTTTGAAAGACGGGGAAGTTCTTGTCAAAAACCTGTATTTGTCTGTTGACCCCTACATGCGTGGTCGAATGAAGGATGGGCAATCGTATGTTCCTGCATTCAAACTTGGGGAAGCGATGACCGGTGGAGCTATCGGTGAAATTATGGAGTCGCGCGCGAGTGAATTTAAACCACGTGACATCGTATCCTCCAATTTGGGTTGGCGAGAGTACTTTGTCGCGTCTCCTAAATGGCTCTTGCCCATTACCCGCGATGTCCAGCCATTTTCGGTCTATCTTGGGATACTTGGCATGACGGGCATGACCGCATGGGCAGGTTTACAGCTTGCGGAACTAAAATTCGGCGACGTCATTCTTATATCTGGGGCCGCAGGAGCAGTTGGCAACGTTGCAGGTCAGCTTGCTAAGTTACATGGGTGCACGGTAATTGGGTCCGCCGGATCAGACGAGAAGATTGAGTTTCTGAAAAATGAATGCGGATTTGATGCCGCCTTCAATTACAAGGCCGGACCCATTCTGGAACAATTGCAATCGGTAGCGCCAGATGGAATCGACGTTTATTTTGACAATGTGGGTGGCGAAATGCTTGAAGCGGCTCTTTCGTCACTTCGCTTGCATGGTCGAATTATTGCCTGCGGAGGCATCTCCGTCTACAACGCTGAAGAACCTCAACCAGGCCCGAATAATCTGTTCAACATGATTACCAAACGACTAACGATGAAGGGCATGATTGTGAGCGATTGGCTGGATCGACGTGCCGAATTCGAGGCTGAAGTTCTCCCTTATTACTCATCCGGGAAACTGAAGAATAAGGAGACGGTAGTCGTAGGAATCGAACATGCGGTCGACGCGTTTCTGGGCCTGTTCGAAGGCAAAAACGTGGGCAAGATGATCGTGAAATTAGATGGATCATGACAAACCAGAAAAGGGAAACAAAATGTCAAAGCAAGAAGAAGTTGCCATTACCCGCGAACAACTCATCAAACTCTTAAATGAAGATTTAGCGCGAGAGTATCAGGCAATTATTGCCTACATCAACTATTCGCAGGTGCTCAAAGGCGCTCAGTACATGAGTATTGCGCAGGAGCTGGAAGTTCATGCTGGTGAGGAATTGGCTCACGCGCTAACTATAGCAGGCCAGATCGACTATCTTGGCGGAATGCCAACGGCTACTCCGAATGTCGTCAAGACTTCAGAAAAAGCGGCCGATATGCTTCGATTTGACCTCGACAATGAGAATACTACAATTGCAAACTATCGGATTCGAGTGCGGCAGTGTGAAGCCCTTGGTGAGTACGCCATTGCAGAAAGCATTCGCCAGATTTTGGTGCAAGAGCAAGAGCATCAGGTGGATCTTGCAACAGCGCTGGGAGTAGACGTTCCGGATGTGTCGGGGATGGCTTAAAGAATTGCGGCGCGTGTTGCGATGACGCGAAGGGATTTGAAGCAAACGAAAATCGATTCGTGGGCAGGATTTCTGGCTCCAATAAGTTAATTATCGGAGTCAGTCCTGCATGAGATTTGCGGGCCATCATGCTTCAACAAATCCCATTTGAGAGCGCCTCCAAACCTTATGCCGCAGTTTGACGTGATGACTTTTGGCGAAACGATGCTCCGGCTTAGCCCCCCCAGCCACGGACGAATTGAGAATACGGATACTCTCGATTGTCGTACGGGCGGCAGCGAGTCCAATACAGCTGTTGCCCTTGCCAGACTTGGTCGAAGAGTCACCTGGTGGAGCAGACTCCCCAATAATTCCCTTGGTCGTAAAGTCTCAGGTCAACTTAATAGGTGGGGTGTCGACACGTCCAAAGTGATCTGGTCGGATGAGGGTCGACTTGGACTATACTTTGTGGAATTCGGATCCCCGCCAAGACCAACTATTGTGACTTACGATCGCACCAATTCCGCTGTCAGTTATTTGAAACCGGATGACGTGGATTGGGCTATTCTCAGTGACGCCGCCCATCTTCACGTTACCGGAATAACCTGTGCCCTCAGCCCGAATTGTGCCGAAACCGTTCTTCATGCCGTCAAAGAAGCGAAATCTCGCGGGCTCTCTGTCTCCTTTGATGTGAATTACCGAAGCAAATTGTGGTCTGCGAAACGTTGTCGTGACACTATCAGCCGAATGATGCCATATGTCGATCTACTTTTCTGCCCAATGGGCGATGCCGACAACGTTTTTGGAATTAAGGATTCACCCGGGTTGGTGGCGCGTCGACTTCAAGGTCAGTTACGTGTGGACACGGTGGTGGTTACCGGCAGTTCTGATCACGTTGCCGCCGTGCAAGGCCGAGACCTGTTGCGGTCTGATATCGTGCGTTGTCGCGAAGTAGATCGAGTGGGGGCGGGTGATGCCGGTGACGCAGGGATCATTCACGGTTTTCTGGATGGGGATTTGCAAAAGGGACTAAAATACGGCTCTGCCATGGCTGCGCTTAAACAGACTATTCCCGGGGACGAGTTAATTGTTTCAAAGGCGGAGATCGAAGCAGTAGTCAATGGCGGTTCATCAGGCATACAGAGATGAACTTTTCGAAGCTTAAATCAGTTCGTGAATTACCCGCGCTGGGATTGCTTTTGGTCTCATGCCTCTGGTTGATATTTGCACTCCCAAGTTTTCGAACGGCTGTAAATCTGGGACAGGTCGCCCAGCAGGCAGGTCTTCTTGGGCTTCTGGTGTGCGGCGAATCTCTGGTTATCATTACGGGTGGAATTGATCTGTCCGTCGGCGCGACTGCTGCATTATGCAGTTGTCTGGCAGCCAGTCGAATGCAGGCGGGCTGGCCCTGGTTGATCGGCATTCCGTTGGCAATTGTTGCCGGAGGTGCCGTCGGGTATGTCAATGGCGTGCTCATCACTGTTCGCAAACTACCGCCAATCCTAACTACTCTTGCGATGTTACTTTTCCTCCGGGCCGTCACCAACATTGCCACCGCCTCCGTGCCTTACAACCACATTCCCGAACCCATCAAAGCAATTGCCGCTGGTATCTGGCCATTTGTTACCTTTCTGCTGCTCACTGCCGGGCTCGCAGTGATGATGTCTCAAATGAAGATTGGAAGACGAATTGTCGCTGTCGGTGCGAGCGAATCGTCTGTTCGACTTTCGGGAGTAAACACACAGGCAGTTTTAAGATTGGTCTATTTGCTCTGCGGTGCATGTGCCGGACTCGCCGGACTGCTCATGGGGGCCGCTTCCAACAGCGCCCAGGCCAACCTCGCGGATGGATACGAACTGGACGTGATCTCCGCGGTTGTCATTGGCGGCGTTCGACTTAGTGGCGGAGAGGGAAGCATCATTGGTGCAGCCCTTGGAGCGTTGATCATCGTTGTGATGCGAAACGCGCTCTTCCTATATGGCCTGCCTACAGAGCAATACGGGCTGGTTATTGGTGCCATCATTCTCATTGCCGCATTCGCCGAACAGGCGCGCCGATCCCGCGACCGAGTGGCGACCGTATGAGTTCGTCAGCAGCGGTTGGCCAGTCAAAGCGTCGAGCCATGCCGGCTGAGACGGGTGTATTTGTCGTCCTCTCTGTTCTTTGTCTTGCGTTCGCAATCCGGTTTCCGGAAGCCAGGAATGGCGCGACAGTTTCGGTAATCCTGACGAACCTTGCCGAGATCAGCATCATCGCTGCCGGTATGACACTCGTCATTGCCACGGGTGGGATTGATGTTTCGGTCGGATCAATCGCAGGATTGTGCGGAATCGTTCTTGGCAAATTAACGGTTGAAAAGCACATGGGTTTGCTCATCGCACTCCCGTTGACACTGGTTATCGGTTCAGCTTGTGGATGGGTGAACGGCACGCTTATTTCGAGGTACAAACTTCCCCCGATTATTGCAACGCTGGCCATGTTCTCAGCTGCGCGGGCTGGAGCGTATGTACTTAGCAATGGTAACAGTATTTCGGGATTGCCGGACTCCTTAACGAATTTCGGTTACGGCAGCGCACTTGGAGTTCCAACGGTCGCGTGGTTGGCAGGCGCAGTTCTGGTAACAATGGGTATTCTTTTGAAATACTCTAAATTTGGTCGAAGCATACTTTCTCTCGGGGGAAATCGGGAAGCATCGTTTCTATCAGGTGTGCCTATTGGCAAGGTTGAAACGAGAGTTTATGTATTTTCTGGGCTTTGTGCGGCCATTGCTGCTGTGGTGATGACAGCTCGCGGGGCGACAGCAGTCCCCGACGCTGGAAAGTATTTGGAGCTACGAGCAATTACCGCGGTAGTGGTCGGTGGTACGCCGGTAATTGGTGGTCGCGCAACAATGATTGGCACAATGTTGGGACTTGTGACCATTGGCGTGGTACAACAAGGGGTAGTTAGTTTCGGAAAAGACGTAATGTGGGAAATGCTGGTGATGGCCGTGGTTCTGCTCGCCGCCGTAGAAGTTGACCGATGGCGATTGCGAAGAGCCCTGGCCGCATAATTCTGAACCATACGGGAGAGCACATTGAAGCGTTCAATCGGTAATATTTTCATGCTCGCTGGCGTTGTTGCTATAGCGGCACTTTCTGGATGCGGTGACAAACCTGATGCCGGATCGCCGTCCTCACCAACGAAGGATACTGGTACATCAACTACGGGCGGCAAATCGAAGCGCATAGTGTTTGTCTTCAAGAGCGCGGGCCAATACAGTGAAGTCTGTAAAACGGGCGCTATGAGGGCCAATGACGAGCTTAAGGCTCAGGGCGTCACGGTCGACTACTTTGCGCCAGAAAAGGCGGAGAACGCCAAACAGGTGCAATATATCGAGCAGATGATCGCGGCCAAGGCCGATGCAATTATCATCTCCCCGAATGATGCCCAGGCGATTGTCCCCGTACTGAAGAAGGCGACGGATGCGGGAGTCAAAGTTTACACATGGGATTCTGATGCACCGACATCGGCGCGCAGATTTTACGTCGCGGCATCTGAAGATGTGAAGATTGGCGTTGACATTGCAGAATCGCTTGCAAAAGATCTGGGCGGCAAGGGTAAAGTTGCGATCATGAGCGGCGGACGCGGCGCAGCCAACCTCAACCTCCACGTTCAGGGTGTTGAAGAGGGCTTGAAGAAGTTCCCCGGAATTACCGTCATTAAGCCATATATTTACAACGATGAAGACCAGAACAAGGCCGTCGACATGGCGAAGGCTGCATTCCAGAAAGATCCAGATATCGCAGGATTCGCCGGTGTTAACTCCCAGGCTCCTCCCGGAATCGGCGAGGCGGTGAAGCAACTCGGCAAGACCGGCAAAGTTAAAGTTTGGGGACTTGCCCTCCCGAGTGCGACCAAAGACTATCTGCATCACGGCGACGTCAGTGGCGTTATGCTCTGGGATCCGGCGGCATTGACCTACCTGACCGCCATTCTGGTGAATGATGATCTTGGTGGCAAGGCTCCGCAGGATGGCAAGGAATATCCAGGAATTGGAAAGATCAGTGTCAAGGGACCGGCGGTGGTTATGCCCGGCATGACATTCACCAAAGATAACGTTGACAAGTTTAACTTCTGATCAGAAGGGAAGAAACCGTGGTTGAAGAGACAATGCTGCACGCAGCCCTCGCATTCCTGAGCACGCTGGACCATGACCAGGAGACGAAAGCGCTCATCCCTTTCGATTCTGAAGAGCGAATGAACTGGTTCTATATTCCCAAACTTCGAGCCGGGCTCACGTTCAAGGCCATGCGACCACTACAGGTCAATGCGGCTATCGCAATGTTGAAGTCTGGACTCAGCGCAAAGGGGATGACCAAGGTCGAGACTATCCGGAAGTTGGAGACAGTCTTGCTGGAGATAGAGAAGGGAAGCGGTCCACTCCGAGATCCTGAGATGTACTACATCACGATCTTCGGCACGCCGCGAGCCGACTCTACCTGGGGCTGGCGTTACGAGGGGCATCATACTTCGTTGCACTGGACCATTGCAAAGGGCAAGGTCGAAGCGACTACTCCGCAGTTCCTGGGGAGTAATCCGGCGGAAGTCCGCATTGAGCACGCCATGAAGGGCACGCGAGTACTTGGTGTGGAAGAAGACCTCGGTCGAGCCGTAGTCAAGTCATTGGACGAGAAACAACTCAAGGCCGCCCTGATTTCGCCGAAGGCACCTGCAGACATGCTGACCAACAATCAGCGAAAGGCATCCATTCAAGAAGACCTGGGCGTCGCCTACAAAGAGCTAACCCCGAAGCAGCAGCGAGCCCTGTTGGCTGTGCTGCACGAAGTTGCGGATACGCAGGCGCCGCAGCTTGCTCGAATGCGTATGGACAAGCTGAAGAAGGCCGGATACGACAGCATCAAGTTCGCGTGGATGGGTGGACTGGAAAAGGGTGATCCGCACTATTTCCGAATTCAAGGGAAGACATTCATTGTAGAGCATGACAACACGCAAAATGATGCCAACCACGTGCATCTTGTCTGGCGAGACTTTGAAGGTGATTTCGGGAAAGACATTCTGGCCGAGCATTACAAGTCGGCGGGGCATTCGCATGGGCATGACCACTCAGAAGGCTGAAAACCGAAGATTGAGGACTTATAGCAGTTCTCCCGTGCCAATGGGAGGACGGCTACGGTTAAGGGCTATTATGCAGAGCCTCATCCACAAAGTATGAATTAACAAATAGGCCGCACCTCTTATTGGAGTAATACAGACAGCCGCCGCGCCAGATTGAATGGGAGATCATTCCATGAACAGTAAACCATATTTCGGTTTACCCCTACTGACTTTGCTGGTAATCGGCACGGGAGCACGTCTTTCAATTGGACAGGAACCCAAGCCTGCACAAAAACCAGTTGATTCTCAAAAACCGCAGAACCCTAAATTGGGGACGGTCTGGATTAACCCTAAAGACGGCGCAGAAATGGTCTTCGTTCCCGCCGGCGAGTTTGAAATGGGAAGTAAAGATTTTAAGAACGCAAAACCTGTCCGTAAACTGTTCTTAGACGGTTACTATATTGCGCGCACACC
>JBDUAM010000079.1:0-2996 GCA_040004655.1 Chthonomonadales bacterium
CATGAACAAGGAGAGATTAGATGCACCTGACAAAAGTTGAACCGGGAAACTTCTGCTGGGCGGAATTGGCAACGAAGGATCAGGCTGGCGCGAAGAAGTTCTATTCAAAAGTTTTTGGGTGGAAAACCCACGATGAAATGATCGGCGGCGGCGTCATCTATACGATGGTCTCCAAAGGCGAGAAAAACGTCTGCGCGATATACAATGACACCGATCCCGAGGTCCATCCACACTGGGGACTCTACATTGCGGTGGCCGATGTTATTAAGTCGACCAAAAAGGTGGCTGGCCTGAGCGGAACGGTGATTGCTGATCCGTTTGACGTGATGCAGGCTGGCACGATGTCGGTTGTTGCGGATCCTTCCGGCGCGACAATCTGCCTCTGGCAGCCGAAGTTCATGAAGGGCTTTGAGGTAATCGATGAACCCGAATCTACCTGTTGGTACGAACTCTACACCAAAGATACGGCAGCGGCAACGAAGTTCTACTCCGACCTATTTGGCTGGGAGCCGAAGGTTAGCGAACATAGCTCCACATATACTGAATTCTTGCATGGCGGAAAGTCAATCTGCGGAATGATGGATATCCCTTCCGATTGGGGCGAATACCCACCGAACTGGACCACCTACTTCCAGGTCGCTGATATCAACGCGACCATCGCAGCATTCGAGGAGAATGGCGGCAAGTTGATGCTGCCGATTCACCCAATCCCCGGGGTTGGTCAGTTCGCGATGGTCAGTGATCCACAGGGCGCAGCACTCGCCGTCATCCAACTGGGTTCGTAAGTCACACAGGTATACTCGCGCTGTTTTGACACTATCAATTGGGAGCTGCACTAAATGGCAAAATTGATCCTGCTTCGGCATGGACAGTCTATATGGAACCTGGAAAACAAATTCACAGGCTGGATCGACATTGATCTAACCCCTTTGGGTGAAGAAGAAGCTCGCCATGCAGGCGAGCTATTGAAGGACATTCACATCGATATCGCATTTACCTCTGTGCTCAAGCGAGCGATTGAGACCCTCACCCTCGCGCTGGAAGGCGCCGGGCAGACCGATGTTCCATACACCAAAGATCAGGCGATCAATGAGCGCATGTATGGAGACTTGCAGGGTCTGGACAAGGCGGAAACAGCGAAGAAATTTGGCGATGCGCAGGTAAAAATCTGGCGTCGAAGCTACGACATTCCCCCACCAAATGGCGAGAGCCTGAAGGATACGGCGGCCCGAGCGCTACCCTACTTTCAGGACAAGATTTTGCCGGAAGTGTTGGCTGGTAAGAACGTTCTCGTAGCTGCGCACGGAAACAGCCTGCGAGCCATTGTCATGCAGCTTGATAGCCTGAGTGAAGCGGAAGTCCTTGAGCTCAACATTCCAAACGGCGTACCGATAGTCTACGAAATCGGTTCGGACGGCGCCGTGATCTCGAAAGAGACCCTCGAGTAGATCTGCCTACCCGCCGCTGATAATCTCAGCGGCCGGGTTCGGCCTAAACCCGTAACACTTGTACAAATAGAACGTGTGAACCGGCTCGACGTATAACGGTCGGCGGAATACCTGCACTGGCTCCGCCACCGGCACAACGCGATCAAAGATGTCTCGAAGCCTGGGGAGTTTTGGATCATCTGGTTGTAAGTCATCCGCGATTAAAACCCCACTGCCAATTGCCGGACGATTTTTCTCTTGCCACAGGTAGTAACTGTTTAAACGTGTATTCAGGTAGAAGCAGTAAGTCTCCGGTTTATGTGGCAAATAGAATGCAATTCGACTGGCATTGTCGTAAGTAACGGCGGCAGCAGTTACCTTCCCACCAGTCTCCTTCTCCATCTCCTGCATTATTGGCAAAGCCGCTGTTGCAAGTTCTTCTCCACCGTAAAGCTTGTTCATCTGATCCAACCGACTGGCCACTTTCAAGTGCAAAGCCGCTCTGGCATCCGGCCAGCTGAGCATTGCAGACGCTAACCCACAAAACCCGACGGTAAACAAGGTTAATTTGCCTGTAAATGGACGCAGATGATCGCGCCATGTCTGGAGGCGGTCAACTACTGTCGAGGATATCTTCTCGTCCCGTGAAAGCCAGGCGACCCATATGATCGGCGGAGTGACCCACCCGCAGATCGCCCAGTTTGCCTGTACTTTCGATTTCAATGTCATCGCCGTAAAGAGCGCGAGTACGGGCAGAGAGACGCAGGTAAGCAGCCAGAGTTTGTCACCGCCCTCCGTCTTGCGAATCTTGTAGGACCATACCAAAGAAGCCATCATCGTGAAGAAGAGAATCGGGGTGATCAGCGCGATCTGCGATCCGACAAAGTCGCCCAGCCGTCGCGGAAACGGCATATCCAGTCCTTTGCCGGTCAGCAAGAATAGGTGCTTGAACGTGATCCAATCGTGGCCATTCTGCCAAACGAGGTTTGGGGTGTAAATGAGGATCGCAAATAGAAATGCGGCGTAGACTTCCCAACGTTTCAGCCATTGCCGATGACGGGAGTCGGACAACAAAAACAGAAACAAACATGGCACGAAAAAGATCATCGTGTGCTTGCTCAAAAGCCCCAGCCCGAGGCACGCGCCGACACCAAACCAGCTCCACCATTTATTGAAGAAGAGCGCCTTGCAGGACCAGTAGATGGCTCCGGCATAAAACATGACAACAAGGGGGTCGTACGTCGCGATGAAAGAGCCAATGAGTGCAAACGGCGTAATGGAAGAGATGACGAGCGCGAGAAACGCCGTACGAGGTCCAAATAGGTCTTTCGCGATGAGGTAGGTAAAGAGCTGTAGAAGAAAGCAAGTAAGGATGATGCCGGAGCGCACTCCAAATGGCGTGTCGCCGAAAATCATGCATCCTGCACGAATGACCCACGCGACCATTGGACCCTGATCGTAATAGCCCCAGTCGAGGTGCCTACTCCACTGCCAGTAGTAGCACTCGTCGGGAGCCAGTGGGAAAATATAGACGAATATGCAGTGAATGATAGTGAAGAATGCAAGAAC
>JBDUAM010000115.1:0-10028 GCA_040004655.1 Chthonomonadales bacterium
ATGTCCAAAAATGATGGGATGTGGCCATCGGGTGTTATTTTTGATATGTGAACGCAAAGCTGTTCGTAGACTGTTGCTTTCAACGGCGTTTGTCCTATATGATATGGTGGTATTGAAGTATAACATTAGTCTTTAACGTAGGCGGTGCCTACAAATGAGGGAACACAGAAAATGAAACTCAACAAACCAAAACTAATCTTCTTCGTAGCGACACTCCTCGTTCTGTTTGGGTACTCATGGTACACCAACCGTGCGCGCGAACAGAAAATTGCGGAGGTTTTCTCCACCGACACAAGACAAATTCTGGAGCACAGCCAGTCATTTATCCTCTACTCCCTGCACCCTCGATCCTTGGAGGCAGAGGCGATGGGTCTGCAAGCTAATCCAAAGTTTCACGGATACACAATAATGGGTCAGACGGAAATAAAACATTAGCCGGTTCAACAGGCGCTGATCAATGAAATTTACAATGCTATCAATGTTGGCCAGTCGGCCATGTGCTTCAATCCAAGACACGGAATACAGGTCGTAAGCGGTGGCAAGACTGTTGAGATGGTTCTCTGTTTCGAATGCGGCAATATGGAACTGTACGACAAAGACGGGAAGCATACTTCTACGATTGCCCGCACGCCATTGCCCCTGTTCAACCGTGTTTTGACCGCCGCCAAGGTCCCTTTGCCCCCCAAGTGATCCGCTCGTCAATCCAATACGCACGACCAGATCCTTCCTTCGTCAGGATGACGTCTCGGCAGGTTTTCCCCACTCCAATATAATCAACAAACCAATACACAAACCGGATCAAACTCCTAATCACTTCGGCCACAGCCAATAGACCCGTCGATCACGGCGGGCGAACCACGACGCCGGACAGTCAACCAATCAATCCAATCCATCACATCTGTCATAATATATGCAAGTTACTGAACCCCGACGTCGCGGGTCAATATACGAAGTACAACCCATTTTCTCAAACTCATCCAAGCAATTATCTTTCGGAGGTTCTTTCATGCGTACCTACCTCAGGCTCACGCTGCTCGCCGCCGTGCTTTTACAAACCGTTCCGGCAGCTGCGCAGGAGCCTATGTTCCCCGACGTCCTTCTTCAGCGCCTGCCCTGGCGCAACATCGGTCCATCGACCATGGGCGGACGAATCGACGAATTCGCCGTGGCCGAGAGCAAACCCGGAACCATGTATGTCGCGACGGCAACCGGCGGCGTACTCAAATCTGAGAACTACGGAACAACATGGAAATCAGTCTTCGAGGATCAGAGCAACACGACCATCGGCGCTGTCTCTATTGCCCCGAGCGACATCAATGTGGTCTGGGTCGGTTCGGGCGAGGCCAATAACCGACAGAGCAGTTCCTGGGGCGACGGCGTATACCGATCTACTGACGCAGGTAAAACCTGGAAGCATGTAGGACTTGAAAAGTCGTTTGCTATCAATCGCATCAAAGTTCATCCCACCGACCCGAAGACGGCATATGTCGCCGCGCTCGGTAACCTCTGGGCGCCTGGCGGCGAGCGTGGACTCTACAAAACCACCGACGGTGGCGAAACTTGGTCCAAGAGCCTGTACATCAACGAGGACACTGGCGTAACCGACGTAGTCCTCGACCCGACCAACCCTAATAATTTGATCGCTGCGGCGTACCAGCGTCGACGAACTCCATCTGGATTCAACGGCGGCGGACCCGGCAGCGGAATCTACAAGTCGACCGATGCTGGCGCAACGTGGACCAAAATCACCGCAGGACTTCCTTCGGGGGATATTGGTCGAATCGGCCTGGGCCAGTCTCGCAAAAATCCGATGATCAACTATGCAGTTTTGGAGAATGCGGCCGGCGGCGTGTTCCGGACGGACGATGGCGGTTCGACCTGGAAAAAGGTGAACCCTCTCGATCCGCGTCCCATGTACTACAGCAACATTCACGTCGATCCTACCAATCCGGACAAGCTCTGGCTGCTATCTGTGAACCTCTATTACAGCTCCGACGGCGGAAAGAATTTCCGCACCATTCCAATCCAGAAGATCCATTCTGACTTTCATGCATTCTGGATCGACCCTACCAATCCTAACCACGTGCTCGCAGGCTGCGACGGCGGTATCTGGTGGTCCAACGATCTCGGATCCACGTGGGATCACTACAACAATATTCCGCTTGGCCAGTTCTACGAAGTCGCCTACGACATGAAGAAACCTTACTGGGTATTCGGCGGCTTGCAGGATAACTACAGTTGGGGCGGACCCAGCGCATCAATGGGGACCGAAGGCGTTGGCGTGGAAGACTGGGTAAACATTGGCGGTGGCGACGGGTTCTACAACGCCGTCGACCCGATGGACAGCAATGTGGTCTATCAGGAGAGCCAGAACGGCGGCATCACGCGAATCAATATGTCCACCGGGGAACGCAAGGGCATTCGACCCCGTCCACTTCCCGGCGAACCCGCTTACAAATTCGACTGGAACTCGCCCATCGTCATTTCGCCGCACAATCACAACCGAATCTACATCGGCGGCAATCGCCTTTTCATCTCGGATGAACGTGGTGACAACTGGCAGCGAACAGACGATCTATCTGCGCACATCGATCGCGACAAACTGCAGATTATGGGAGTTGTCCCAGACACCAAGACTCTCTCCCTCAACGACGGGCAGGATAGCTATGGTCAGATAATTACTATCTCTGAGTCGCCGATCAAGGCTGGCGTACTCTGGGTCGGCACGGATGACGGCAATGTCCAGCTGTCTCAAGATGCTGGAGCAACCTGGAAAAACGTTGTAGCAAACGTACCCGGTGTGCCGAAGAATACCTATGTGGTGAGATTGGTCGCATCAAAGTACGCAGTTGGTAGATGCTACGCTTGCTTTGACGGTCACCGAACCGGAGACCTCAAGCCGTACCTCTTCGTGACGGATGACTTTGGTGCAACGTGGAAATCATTGTCCAACGGAATTCCAGAAGGCAGCACGCTTCATGTCGTTCGAGAGCATCACAAAAGCTCAAATCTGCTGTTTGCTGGCACCGAGCGAGGTCTTTATGTCTCGTTCAATGCGGGCGAAAAGTGGAAACTTGCCGGTGCGCCGCTACCGACCGTTCCGGTCGACGACATCCAGATCCATCGACGAGATAATGACCTGATCCTTGCCACGCATGGTCGAAGTTTCTACATTCTCGATGATATTTCTGCATGGGAAAAACTCTCCATGAGCGGCCCGTCCGAGAACCAGCTCATTCAGCCGAGAACCACGGTTGCTTACCGTGTGATCGGCAAGAAGGGCTTCATCGGCGACAAGCCATTCTACGCCCCGAATCCCCCCGCGGGCGCGATTATCCACTACTGGTTGGCAAAGGTTCCTGCGGAGGGCGAGAAGGCCAAGCTGACCATCCTCACGGATAACGGCAAGACGATTGTGAGCGACCTGCGACAGTTTGGTCGACAGCCGGGCCTCAACCGCGTCATCTGGGACCTGCGCTATGGCGCTTCTACCCCTGATTCCGCCCCTGGCGCAGGTGGTGGTGGTGGAGGTCGACGATTCCGTGGGGCACGCGGACCGCGAGTGCTGCCCGGTAACTACATCGTTCGATTGACCATCGGCAAAGCTATCCTGGAACAGAAGTTTGCGGTAGAAGAAGACCCACGTTTGACTCTCACCAAATCAGAACGAGAAGATCAGTTCAAATTGCTAATGAGGCTCAACTCAATTTCCGCCATGGCCACCGATACGCGCAATGCAATTGATAGCCTGAAGGAAGAAGTCGATGCCTTAGAAGGCAAAGATGAGTTCAAAAGGGCCACAACACCAGAACTGACTTCACTGGTGAATCGCACCAAAGAGAAAACAACCGAGCTTCAGTCCAGGATTGCCGGAAAGCCCGTAGTGCGTACAAAACCCGCACCGAAAGTACCTGAAGATGCCAGAACACCCGCTGCCACGGCGAGCAAGGGACTTTCGCCTGCTCCGGCTCCGCCAACAATTGCTCTTACGAGTAGGATCAGCTCGCTGATCTTCGGGGTGGATGCTATCACCGAGGCGCCTTCACCATCTGCAAAAACATCCACGAAGGCGTTGGAGGGCGAGGTCAAGAAGATATCCAATGATACCAATGATCTTATTCGCGGTGACGCGGCAAAGCTAAATCAATTGCTAACGGATGCCAAGTTGAAGCCGATCATCATGCCTGTCCGCGTGACTTCCAACCCGTGGACAGGCGATCAGGTTGTAAAAGTCGACGCCCTGCCAGTAGATGACGGGGACGACGACCAGTAAGTTGACGCCATATCAGCAGTCCCAAATTGCCGACCTCCGCTCACGCTACCCTCTCGAGGATTGCGTGGTGGAGGTCGGTGGTCGTTTGTGGAAGCTAACCATTGCGCCGGACCTCGAGCCGATGATTGCATCGGTGACCACCAATGAGGAACTTGACAGATTCCCATACGGCATGGCGCTCTGGCCTTCTGCCATCGGGCTTGCCGAATATATTGCCGAACAGCGTGAGTTGGTAACGGGTCGGCAGATATTGGAACTGGGTTGTGGCGCAGGACTATCTGGAATAGTCGCTGCGTCCGCCGGCGGAGACGTCACCCAGACCGACTATCTTTCGGACATACTTACTCTCGCTACGAACAACGGCATATCGAATGGGATCCAAACCCGAATAGAGACGCTCGACTGGACCCAGGGATTTACAGGAGAGCCGTTTGACCTGGTAATCGGTGCGGACGTTCTCTACGAACGTCCACTGCACCACCACCTCTTCACCCTCTTCCCGAAGCTCATCAAACCCGGCGGCGAGATATGGATCAGCGATCCTCAGCGACCGGCATCGCAAGATTTCTTCGATCGGTGTGATTCAGCAGGTTGGAAAACGAGTGTGGAGTATCGAGAAGTGATGTGGCAGGGAAAGATTACAGAAATTGTGATCTACGTCTTAACAAGGTGAATCTAATAGCTGGTTTCGCGTGAGCCTCGGTACTTAAACATTAATTCTCTCAAGTCTCGCAGGTTTAATAATTTGATCTGAACTTCAGGAAATCGTTCGCGCAAAAGTCGGATTTTACGGTTCTTACGATTGGCGAGGGTGGGCTTGATGGTGGTAATTTCGAGGTAAAGATCGTAATCTGGCAGGTAAAAATCGGGGGTAAAAGAGGTGAGAAGCTGACCGTCTGCTTTATGTTCCAGCGGAAAAGTGTGGGGTTCGTACTCCCACGTTACTCCGTAGAAATCCAGCAGAGACGCTATCTCTTCTTCGCTAGGATGCGCAAACGTAATGCGCTTTTCCAGAACGGCGGACTTGACCATGGAGGCGAAATTCCTTTCCTCGTGACCACACTTCCGACCCATCTTGCAGACAAGTATTAGTGTAACAGAATCGGTCTAACTTTGTCAACGTAAATTTCTTCGTTCGACTGATTGCCACACAAAAAAATCCCCGGAACCCCTTGCCATAACGGCATTGAATTCCGGGGATTCCTATTTCAGACTATTTCAAGCTGAAGCCCTTGCGGTAGGTCGGCTTGATGATGTTTGAAACTTCAGGAGCGTTTCGCGCCTTCAGGTTCTTGGCATCCCAGTCGATCTTCTTGCCTTCGGCCCAGACAGCCAGGTTGCCGAGGAGAATGGTCTCGGTAAGGGGACCAGCATACTCTGCGAAGTTGGACATCGCCGGCTTGCCCTCTTTGATGGAGAGAATGAACTCTTCCACATGGCCCGGGGAGTGCGGATAATCGACTTCGGGATTAGCCTCGTCCGCAAGACCAACGAAGAAGTTAGTCTGACCGTAGTCACCCGGGGAGTAGACCTTGGCCTTTTCGCCAACGATGATACAGGCGCTGGTGGATGGCTTCAATCCGTCAAGTACAGGGTCCATGATCTCTTTCGGCGGCATGTTGCCACCGTCATACCAGTACATGGTGATCGGACCGCGGTCTTTGTTCGCCGGGAACTGGTAGGTGATTTTGGATGCGCTCGGGTAGCTGTCCTTGTTGTTGCCTGAGGACGTAGCGACCACGGAGGTCGGGTTTCGAAGGTCGAGCGCCATGAACGGCAGGTTCACGGTATGGCAGGCCATGTCGCCGAGAGCTCCCGTGCCAAAGTCCCACCATCCGCGCCATGCGAACGGTGCATAATTCGTGGAATATGGTCGCTCGGGGGCCGGTCCTAGCCACTGTTCCCAATCGAGTCCTGCGGGAACATCCATCTTTGCGCCGCGAACTCCGCCCTGTGGCCAGATCGGTCGATTTGTCCACACATGCACTTCAGAGACCTTACCGATTCGGCCGGCGCGAATCTGCGCGGAGGCTTTTCGGAGTCCGTTTCCAGAAGTACCCTGGTTGCCCATCTGTGTCGCGACTTTCATCTTCTTCGCCAGTTCACCAAGGTGTCGAGCTTCATAGATGCTGTGCGCGAGCGGCTTCTGGCAGAAACATGCTTTGCCCATGGACATGGCCATAGACGCTGCAATGGCATGATGATGGTCTGGAGTACTGACCGTTACGGCGTCAATATCTTTCCCCATCTCGTCGAGCATCTTGCGATAGTCGTGAAAAACTTTTACGCCCGGGTATTTCTTCAGCGCCGCGGCGATGTTTGCGTCGCTCACGTCGCAGATGGCAACGATCTTGCCGAGGCGATTCGCTTCGGCTGCATCGCTGTCACCTTTTCCGCCCACACCAATACAGGCAAAATTCACCAGTTCGCCCGGACCCTTACCACGAATTCTCTTCGATTCTTCCGCGGAAGCGCCGCCGGCCACTATGGCGCCTGCCCCCGCAAATGCGGCATTCCTCAAAAACTCACGTCGGCTGCTTTGCAGACTCATCTATCTATCCTCGTGTTTGTGATTATTGGTCCGGTCCTCGGTCAGGAGACGGCTCAATTCTTCAATTCCCTATTAGTCATAGGAATTCCTACTTTATTCGATACCCTAACCAGAAAAGTGTTACGGTATTTGCCTCGCCACGATTACCTTTGTACTTATGACCACGGATATGCTTGTTTCTCAAGGACCGCCTTTGCCAGATCACGCCGAAGTCCAATGCAGTCCATTCCGATCATAGCTCCCCAGCTATCTGGCCCTCCAGTTACGTCTGCCCCGTGTGCAACCAATCGCCCAACGGCGTCGTTCGCAATGGAAGATACTCGTCCCATCGCTTCCCACGTGCAGATTCGAGCAGCATCCACGGCATGAATAACCTTCTCCTGGCTCGCCCCAAGTTGCATCAACTTCTGAGCTCGAAGCCATGCGCTCTCCAGAACGTAGACGGCGATGACAATATCCGCAATCGCCGCGACTACTTCCTGCTCGTCCATCAACTTGTCGCCAAACGTCTTTTGAGCCAGAGAAAGCAGGAACATAGCGTGCTGGCGCATGGCCTGAATGGTCGATGCATCCGTCACCGCCATGAGGTTGAACTCATCACTGTTCGGATCCGGCTCGACCAGGGCAACCGGTGGAACAAGCGCAATCCGCCCCTGTTTCACACGTCGAAGCAAAGTGCTAACAATGTTAAGCCGAACCACTTCATTGGTGCCTTCGCCGATTCGGAGTAGCCGTTGGTCGCGCCATGCTCGGGCGACCGGGAATTCTTCGGTGTAGCCGTAGCCGCCATGAATCTGAATAGCTTCATCCGCTGCCCAACTATAGAGCTCAGATCCAAAGACCTTCACGATTCCACACTCAATTGCGAATTCTTCCGCGGCTTCATGGTACTTCTCAGGTGCGTTGTCGGCAGAGGGATTGACGATCGAAAATCCGCCCTCCAACTGGCCTGCCAGCCGATAAATGGCGCTCTCCAGTGCAAATAGTCGGGCACACATCTCCCCGAGCTTCGCCTGAATAAGGCCGAATTCTGCGATTGGCTTGCCAAACTGTTTTCGCTGCGTCGTATAGGTTGAACAGATTGCCAGAAGCTCTTTGATGCCGCCAACTGCTCCGGCTTCCAGCTTAAACCGACCCATGTTCAACGCGCAGAAAGCAGCGTGGTGCGCCTTGCAGACTTCCCCTACCAGATTCTCCTTCGGCACGTAAACGTTATCGAGAATGACGCGACAGGTAGACGTACCTTTCATTCCTAACTTGTGCTCTTCGGGGCCAAAAGAAAGCCCGGGCGTATCCCGCTCCACCATGAAGCAGGAGAACTTATCGCCATCCACTTTTGCGAACAGGGTGAATATGTCAGCGAATCCAGCATTGGTAATCCACATTTTTTCGCCGGTCAGAATCCATTGGGTGCCGTCTAGGGACAGCGTGGCTTTGGCGCTGGCGCCAAGCGCATCTGATCCACTGCCCGACTCGCTCAGACAGAACGAACCGATCCATTCGCCGCTGGCCATCTTCGGCAGATATTTGCGCTTGAGGTAATCGCTTCCAAAGAGCATCAAGGGCATCGTCGCGATGACGGTGTGCGCCTCGTGTGAAAGGGCGAATGACTGTTGATAGTTCAACTTTTCCGCAATAAGCGCCGCGGTCGGCACATCCAGACCGAGTCCACCGTAGGTTTCTGGTACATCGCCGCCGAGTAGTCCGAGGTCGCCAGCCTTGTGCATCAATTTGTGCATCAGCTCGACGTCGTGGTTCTCAATCTTATCGTTGTGCGGCAGAACTTCTTTGCGGAGAAAATCATCAGCAGTGCGACCAATCAACAGGGATTCGGCGCTAAACTCTTCAGGTGTGAATATATCTTGTGCATTGGTGTGGCTAACAAGAAACTGCCCACCTTGACTGCCAGTCATTCTGCTCATTTACGTTGAATATTGCCTCTCGAGGGGTTCAGGCGGTCTCCGCCTGTAGATGGTGAAATTATACCTATTGCATGAATGCGAATAGTGGCCCGGCAGCGGTTCGACAGGGTGAAATGTAATTCTCACCTGTCTTTGGCGCAATCAAAACCGGTCCAAAATTCTCCTTGCTAATCGCCGTGCAGACTCGGTATAATAGAAAGGGCTACAAATTTTGACCGACCCGCCCCCGAATATCGGGAGTGGGTTTTTGTTTTTTTAGGCTAGACGTACTTCCTGAATAGGGAGACAGTCACAAGGAAGTGACCGGTTTGCAAACAAAATTGAATCTGCATTTAGAAGGATAGGATAGTCATCACCAATACTGATTTAGACAACAGGGGAAAAGGAGAGGCGACCATGGATAAGAAGTACATCTTCGTGACAGGCGGAGTTGTCAGCTCGATCGGAAAAGGCATTACTACCGCCAGCCTTGGTCGACTTCTCCGCAATCGAGGCTTCTCCGTCACTGTTCAAAAACTCGATCCTTATATTAACGTCGACGCCGGTACCATGAACCCTTTCCAGCACGGTGAAGTCTTCGTGACAGACGATGGCGCAGAGACCGACCTCGACCTTGGCCACTATGAACGATTTATCGACATCAACCTCACCAAGCTCGCCTCTGTAACCACAGGCAGCGTCTACAGCGAAGTGATCGCCAAAGAACGTCGCGGCGACTATCTGGGCGCCACGGTCCAGATGATTCCGCACATCACTGGCGAGATCAAAGAGCGCATCCATCGTGCCGCGCAAGAGACTGGCGCAGACGTACTCATTGCTGAGATCGGCGGAACCCTTGGGGATATTGAAGGTCAGATTTTTGTGGAAGCCATCCGGCAATTCCGCAAGGATGTTGGCCACCAGAACTGCCTCAACGTGCATGTGACGCTTATTCCGGATGTCGGACCGTGGTCCGAAATCAAGACCAAACCCACGCAGCACTCCGTCATGAAGATGCGCGAAATGGGAATTCAGCCGGACGTTCTGATCTGTCGAACCAAGCGACCTCTCTCTGAAGAGCATCGCGAAAAGATATCCCTCTTTTGCGACGTCGACAAAGAGGCCGTGATCGAAGCGATGGACATCGACACCATCTACGAAGCGCCGCTAAGGTTTGAAGAACTCGGTTTGGCAAATCTCGTGGTGAGAAGACTTGGATTACCGCCGCGCGAACCCGATAACTCCGAATGGAAAGAGATCGTCAACCGTATCAAGCGTCCGACCAATGAGATATCCATCGCGG
>JBDUAM010000056.1:0-2985 GCA_040004655.1 Chthonomonadales bacterium
ATTCTTCAAACCAGCCTCCACGATGACGAATTGCTATTACGCCGGTCTTGTGTCCGGGCGCAACGCAATGAGATCAAGATAAAGCCCGTTCGCTGAGGCAGGATCGAGCGTCTCAGAGCGATTTGGGGCGTAGTAAATGTAGAGCGCATCAAGCGAGCCGTTTGGTGCGTTTTCTAAGACTGCCAGCGTCACGGAGAGCGCCTCCGGTCCGCCAGATTTCATTTTGCGTAGCAGATCGCCACGCAATGTGGTGACAATAGATAACACGCATGCGCTGCTATCCTCGTGCGGACCACCGCCTGGTCCTGACAATTTGACGGAGACGCCGTCCTTATTCGCGACGTTGACCGTCTCCGCATGAATTCCCACGCGCTCCATGTGCTGGCGCGCCGTGTTTTCTGCCATCTCGCCAACAGTGTCTTGATCTTTGAACGTCGCGGCAATCTGCACGCTGGCATCCACCACGTCTGAATCCTGAATCTGTCGGGCGATTTGCCTCAAGACATCGGATCTATGAGCGGGCGTGGCAAAGTCGACATTCGCCATCAGTCGATCAAGCTGGTTGGAGTACACTTCACCATTTCGCAGATTCATCGTAATGGTGAGCATGCCAAATCGACCTGCAGCCCATTGCGAAATATTGCTTAAAACCATTGCGACGATGACGAGTGCGATTACTGAAAGAATTACGTAAATCATTCCGCCGCCTCCGAAGTAGTAACGTGGACCGAAATAGAATCCACCACCGCCGTATCCTCCATCGCCAAAACCGCCGCCACCACCGCCAAAACCGCCGCCAGATCGGCCGGAGAATCCGCCACCGCTCATTCCACCTCTGCCGCCACCGAATCCGCCGCCAAACCCACCACGTTGTGCAGTTGTAGCCAGAAAAAGTAATATCAGGAGCGAGAACGCCGCGATCCTGTTGATTGCCTGCTTCATTTTCAACGTCCCATCAAACTCCAAAGAGCTCCGCGGCCTCAAGAGTATTCCGCAAAAGCATGGCAATTGTCATCGGACCAACGCCGCCCGGTACCGGTGTGATGTACGAGGCGACTCCTGCCGCCGTTTCATATTCCACGTCGCCGACATCCTTCGCGCGACCCTCAACTCGATTATATCCCGCATCTATAACAACCGCTCCCGGTTTGATCCAACTACCTTTGATTAATTCTGCTCGACCAACCGCCGCCACCAGGATGTCTGCCTGTTTGACTTCTTCCACGAGGTTGGAGGTTCGGGAGTGGCAGATCGTCACCGTCGCGCTGGCGTTCAGTAATAGAAGAGCAACCGGTTTACCCAGGATGATGCTTCTGCCCACGACAACGGCTTTCTTGCCCGCTATAGAAATATTGTATCTATGCAAGAGTTCCATAATGCCGAGAGGCGTGCAGGAGACGAATGCTCGTTCGCCGGTCACCAGTGCGCCCAGGCTTTGCCGACTGATTCCATCTACATCCTTCTCAACCGAAACCCTGGCAAGAATCTTCGTCTCATCAAGGTGGTGCGGAACCGGGTGCTGCACCAGAATTCCGTGTACAGTTTTGTCCGCATTCAGGCGGTCGATCAGGCTTTCCACTTCCTCTTGCGTCGCAGTTGCTGGCAGCAGGCAAGTCTCGGAATCCATGCCAACCCATCCGCAGGCTTTGCCCTTCATTCCAACGTAGGCTTCGCTCGCGGGGTCAGCCCCAACCAGGACAGCGGCGAGTTTTGGCGTGATACCAGTCTTCGACTTAAATTCAGAGCAGCGAACCTGAAGTTCTGCGCGAATGGCACGCGCAGTCGCTTGACCATCGAGTATTTCAGCCATTTGCTTCCCCTGATTTCGACGAATTTTTAGGTGTATGGGCACGCCCGATGGAGCCGAGGATTCCGTTTACAAACTTGCCAGATTCGGCGGTACTGTATTTCTTGGCCAGTTCTACGGCCTCATTAATACTCGCGGCGAGGGGGATGTCATCTACAAAGAGAATTTCAAATGCGGCAATCCGCATGATGTTGCGGTCGACCGCTGCCTGCCGATCCAGTTGCCATCCCTCAGAAAGCGGAGCGATCTTAAGATCAAGCTCGCGTCGATGTGATAGCGTTCCCTGAATCAGCATGGTCATAAAAGTCGATGTTTCCAGGGCAAGCGGCAGCAGCTTCGCGCAGTCGGCCTGGATGAGGATCGCTTTTTCGTGAGCAATGTCTGCGAGAACTTTCAAAATATCGGGGTGATAGCTCTGTCGAGCCTGCAGCTTGGAGATTTCGTGCTCAAATTCGGCGTGAAGTGAGTTTAGTCGACTCTGTAGTTCTACACGGGGGGCTTCATTTTGGGCAACCAACGCGGTTTTTATGGCGCCACGGACTTCTGTGGAGAGGTGTCGCAACACGGTCGCCGAGAGCGTGGCAATTGTTTTGATCTGGCGTTTGCTGTTGACGGAGAGATTTTCGGTGCGTGCAAGGGCAGTCCGTTTGAGGCTTGCGGAGCCCTCCATTGAGGCCTGCCCTATAGGTTGCGCAAGAGACTGCAAAACCTGTTCGCAAACGCCCTCCAAAACCTCATCCAGCGGCTGTTTTCCAACATCTGCCTGGTAGAGGGCTCTTAAGGCAAGTTCTCGGCCGTCTCGTCGCGCCTGAATCATGTCAATCTCCGTAAACCAGCCGCCCTGATTTTATACAATTCTACACTCTGGCAGAATTCTCTGTCGGCTTTAAAGGTGTCCCAACATTCTTTCCAAAAAATTCCCCGCCAAGGGGAATTTCGACCTTGCTGCAGCCAACCGCAAAGTAGCACCACTCTACTTTCAGTTGGACCTAATTCCACGGTCGGCCTCTCAAATCTGTCCGAATTCCCTGGTGTGGGAAGGTGTATCGGCCAGCCGGACGGGTCAAAATGTGAACTGTCCACCTCTCAGCCGGTTCCGGGCGTTGCGCATTCTGTACGATGCGCCAATGAATGATGATATTCAAAAACCGCTAAGCGACGGGATACTCTGTAGCCGA
>JBDUAM010000308.1:0-10019 GCA_040004655.1 Chthonomonadales bacterium
GAGGTCCACAAGAAAGCGGACATTGCCCTTTTCAAACTTGCGGATCCATCGGTCGGTGATCTCTTGAATGGGGATTGGATTCAAATAATGAAACTTCTCCCGCCCCTGCCATCTGGTGGCCACCAGATTGGCTTCTTCAAGTAGATTCAGGTGTTTACTCACAGCCTGTCGCGACATGCTGATCTGGTCACAGAGTTCATTCAGCGTCAAACCGTCGGCCTCAAACAGCCGATCAAGCAGCAACCTGCGAGTTGGGTCCGCAAGCGCTTTATAGACGATTTCATTACTCTCTGCCATGTGTATAGTATATGCAACTATTTGGTTGCATGTCAAGGGATTTTGGAAAATTTTTTTGAATGGGACATTGTGAATTGGGATGGGAACTAAGATTAGCGACCCGAAACGCTATTGGTAATAAATCTCGCGGTGTTTGTGTAATTGCGTCAGGGGAGTGGTACGAACGCATGTCAATGAAGCATTTACTGTTTGCGGTAAATCCTGTGATATTGGAATTTAGTCCGATTGAATTTCAGTCAATGGCATACACACACATCGCTTTTTGCCTTCTCCAGCTAATGTGTTAGAATATAACCACACCGACCAAATCTCAACTTGAATTTTGCAAGGATTAACATTATGAAGTTGCTCCTCACGTCCGGCGGTATCAAGAACGGTAGCCTCGAAAGCGCGCTTGTGGAGCTGTTAGGCAAGCCGATCTGCGAGTCAAATGCCCTAATTGTTCTCACAGGGATATATCCATTTCTCGGTGGTGGCGGAATGGCAATGCAGGCGATCAACGGGCGTTTTGCAAGCTCACTAAGCGGTTTGGGATGGAAGTCATTGGGGTTGCTTGAACTTACTGCCCTTCCAAGTGTGAATAGAGATGCGTGGGTCCCAACAGTCCAGGAGACAGATGCTATTCTGGTTTGGGGCGGTGACCCGTTGTATTTGAGTCATTGGATGCGACAGTCGGGTATGGCAGACCTCCTGCCATCACTTAATGCAGTTTATGTGGGAGTCAGCGCTGGCAGCATTGCGACTGCAACAACTTTTGGAGAGACGTATCTCCCTGCACCCACTCACAGCGCGGTTCCGATCACAACTGAGCAAGTAATTTTCGAATCGTCAACTGGCGAGATGGAAATGACCTTCATTACGGCGCATGGCGCGGGCCTTGTCGATTTCGCGGTGATCCCACACTTTAAGAATGAGAATCACCAGGAAGCATCCCTTGTCAACGCAGAAAAGTGGGCTTCAATGTTACCAGTTCCTACATACGCTATCGACGATCAAACCGGCATAAAGGTGATCGATGGAGTTGTCGAAGTAGTCTCTGAAGGAGAGTGGAAGCTGTTCAATTTGTAGGGTTGTGATTAAATTATTTTCGATGATGGATCGAGTGTTCTAGTGGCGTATTTTCCGCTTGAATGGGAGAAGGGGTGAGTCGGGGAATGGGGGAAACAGCGTCGGTTACGAGTTGGTTGTTGCTTCTTCTTCAGCGTCTTTTGGCCGCTGAGAATCTGGGTACTCTTTGCCCAGTCTTACGGCTTCGTCAAACCCGTCATTGTCGGCCATTGAACCAAACACTTTATCCCATGGGTGCGATGGGTTTTCAGGCTTAGAAGCTGCAGAAGATTTCTTCAACTCTGCAGGTTCTCGTTCGACGGCGGCTAGCCGTTCTTCAATTGTGGGTGTAGGAATGGTCGCCTCCATAAAGCGTAATGAGCGTATTATGCCAGCGATTTAATGACTTGAATGGGCGAATGGGTGAGTCGGGGAATGGGGGAAACGGCGTCGGTCGATCATGGTTTTTGAAGATTGATAGCGAGGCCGATTAGTTATTCCAAGGATGTGATCGAATTCATTTTACGTTCACGCCGAAACCTTAGAATCGCGCGGATCAAGAGAGTCATGCCAACGATCAAGGCGATCATCCCACCCACTTGTGCGATCATAGCAGGGACGTAGTATCTGGGTGCAATTATATACGTAAGCGCAACGAGAAGGTGCGGATTGAGGACCTGTGTAGTCGGCGAGGTCTTTGTGACTTTAGCGGTGACGGTGTACTTTTGCCCCTTCACCGCCTGGAACCGGCCGAGTGACAGACCCACCTTAGTACCCCAGTAATCGGTGCTCCAGCTGTCGGATTGATCGTCAGGAGTCACGTTTGTAACCGTCAATTTAATTTCCGGGCGTGGTGGTGAACTGGGTGCTGGATGATCAGGATTTACCCAGGAACCGGTAAGCGACTCCAGGTCTCTAATGGGAAGATTGCGTTCGAGTTCGATCTCAACATAGTACGCTGCACTAAACTCGGCTATGAACGTTCCAGAGACGGTGTTTACTCGATCAAAACGAATCGGCAGATTGATCGGTACCCAATGGAGTGACTTGGTCCAATCGGCGGTGAATGAGACGAGGGCGAGCATAATCCAGACGGCGGCATAACAGAGCCGAAGCCCCAAAAGTCGCTTTGGTGTGGTAGGCTGCGGGGCTTTGTATTTGTCCCAGTAAGATGCAGCCAGACCGGCCAGAAGTCCGAGAACTGCGCCGAGGACGATAATATTCCACGGAAATACATCCCTCGGCCTAAAGGTCAGCAGGACCATTCCAAGATTGCATCCGCTGAATGCTCCCAGAAACACACATGCGTAGAGGATCGCAATGGAGGCTGCAAGAAAACGGAAGAATTGAAATCGATTTTGAGACATGATGCCTCGCAGATCCTGGGCAGCTTACACGAGAGGCTGTTCCACTTCCCCCGGACTCAACCGATCCAGCAGCGTGGCGACTGTCATATCACTGATAACGTTGACCATGGCGCGACACCTGCCGAGCATCCAGTCGACTGGGAGGATTACGGCGAAGACGCTGATGGCTACTGCGTCGGGTAGGCCGGCGGCTTTTAGCACCAGCGGCAGCGTGATCAGGCCCGCCTCAGGCACTCCTGCGATGCCAATTCCTGCCATCACGCTGGCCACCGCGACCGTCATCTGCTGCGCAAAGCTCAGGTGAAAGCCCAGCGCCTGGCAGATGAAGAGCGCCGCAGCGGCCTCGTAGAGAATGATGCCGTCGTGGTTCAGGTTGGTGCCGACGCAGGCCGCAAGTCGCGCGGAATCGCCGCTCACCCCCAGGTTTTTATCGAGGCACTTGAGCGTCACGGGCAGGGTCGCTAGGCTGCTGCCGGCGGAGAGCGAGGTCACAATGGCATCCGCTGCGCCCCGGAAGAACTTGATGGGATTGGTCCTCCCCAACACAGTCAATAGCAGGCTGTAGTAGACGAAGGCGTGCAGAAACAACCCGAGCCCCACGGTGACGAGAAAGATGCCGAGATCGGCAAAAACCTTCGGGCCTGTCTTGGCGACCACTCCCCCAACAATCAGGCAGACGGCATATGGCACCAGCAGAATAATCCACTCCAGAAGCTGCTGCAGCACGGCAAATCCCGCGTGGATTACGGACCCTATTCGGTCGATCCCCTCCACGGTTGCCGCGTCGCCACGGTCGCGGACTCGCCGAATTGCCAGTCCAGAAATCACCGCGAGGAACACCACCGCGATGACCGAGTTCTTCTGGAAAGGCGCGACAATACTGTCCGGCACGTAGCTCTTCAGGTTTTCGATTGGGTTGAGGGTCGGCTCGACGTCCGTCACAACTGGTTTGGCGCCAGTCGATTTGGCCAATTTCGGGTGCCCGGCTTCATTGCGAATCGCCTGGCCGATGTTGACGGATCGCTCGCCGCCGCGGACCAGGTTGCTCACCCCAAGCCCAATGCCGATGGCCACGCAGGCGTTCAGGGCGCTGAGGCAGAGCAGAATGGCGCCCTTGCGCGCGGGAATGCGAATGCGCACGAAGGCATCCAGCACGGCAAACAGGATGAGCGGAGTGGCAAGCGTGCGAAGCAGCGTGATGACAATCTTGCCAATTTCAGACCCGTTGATGGCGAGTGCAGGCGTGAAGATCCCCGCGAGCGTACCGAGGATCACGCCCAGAATGATCTTGACGTAGAGCGGAACCTTACGCCTTGTTGCGTCCTCGAAGACCTCAGGCTCGCTCACGAAGTTAGGTTTCTACCGGGGATGGCCCGATGGAATTCTGTCTTTGACTGATACGCCGCCGCGAGGCTCAGAATGGTCTGCTCGTTGTAAGGCGCCCCGGTGAACTCCAGCCCCAGCGGGAGACCGGTGGAGGTCATACCCATCGGCACAGAGATGCTTGGCCACCCGAGTAGATTGCCGGGTCCGCCGTTGCCACCCATCTTGCCAAAGGTGTCGTTCAGGCTCTTTGTGATGTCGGGCGCACCCTGCAAGAGGGTCGGCGCGGCGAGTACGTCGAATTTCTTCCAAACCTCAGCGGTCGCCTGTCCGGCGAGCGTTCGGACCTTCAGCGCACGAAGGTAATCGACCCCCGGTAAGGAGAGCGAGGCGAGGAATCCCGCCACCTGTGTCTTGTCTGCCAGCAGTTCGATCTTCGGGCTGCGAATCAGGTTCTCAAACGCCGACGCGCCCTCGATGCCGACAATTGCGGAGGCCGCCTGATCGTATGGAAAATCGGGCAGTTTCATCTCCGTGATCGTGTGCCCCTGCTTTCGCAAAACGTCCATCGCCGCCGCAAACAGCTTCTCCGCATCCGGCGCTTCGTTCTTCTTGTAATCGGTTGGCAGCAGTCCAATTCGCAGCTTCTTACCCGGTCGACCAGATCGATACTTCCACGCGGGATTCTCCGAACTCGGGTCGAGCGGAGTGAATCCGGCAATCGCCTGCAGGATGTGTCCGCAATCTTCGGCGGATCGCGCCATGGGTCCAATTTTGTCCATGCTGAAGCATAGGGCCATCGCGCCGTGCCGGGGGACGCGCCCGTAGGTAGGCCTCAGACCGGTGACGTTGCAGAACGCGCTGGGGCACATGATGGACCCCCAGGTCTCCGTGCCGATGGCGAATGGGACCAGCCCCGCGCCGACCGCCGACCCCGATCCGCTGCTGCTTCCACCGGACCATTTTGTCACGTCAAACGGACATTTCCCGGGACCATGTAGCGACGCATATGCATATTCGTATCCACCGCCGCCTGCCAATTCGACCATGCCGAGCTTCGCGACCAGTACCGCTCCGGCTTCGCGCAAACGAGAAATTACGGTCGCGTCAAAATCAAAAACCTGATCTTTGTGCGCGGGTGATCCCCATCGAGTGGGGATGTTTTTGGTCGCGAGCAGGTCCTTCGCACCAAACGGAACGCCATGCAGTGGCCCTCGGATCTTGCCAGATTTGATCTCAGCATCCGCCGCCTTTGCTTGCGACATCGCGAGGTCGCGGGTCAATTCGGCGACTGCGTTCAGCTCGCGTCCGCGGGTGTCCAGCAAGTGCAGGGCACGTTCCGTCACCTCCACCGAGGTCAATTCTCCGGCGTGAATCCGGCGGCCGAGCTCGGTCGCTCCCATCTCAAATAGTTCGTCAGGCGCCATGCTTGCCCTCCCGATGCGGGTGAAAAATGACGCCCGGCTCGGTCTGCTCGGGCACGGTGTACTGGGCTCGCATCTCCGTCATCGCCTTGTCGAAATCGGTGATCTCTTTGAGGATGGCGGTGCGCTGGGCAGCCGTCAATTTTCGACCTAGTGACTGCTCGATCACCACAACGCGGGTGTCTTCGACCGGGGTAGCGGGTGGCATTTGCGCCTCCGAAATATGGGGATTGGCGGCAGCCGCCACACACGAGGCGACCGCGGTACGCACCAGTTGTCGGCGATTCATTTTGGGTTTGTCTCGGGGATCGGGCATCAGGATCTCTCCTCTGTGGGGGTTAGCGGTTCCATCTCGACCAGTGTTTCGCCCTGCTTTACCTGGCTGCCTTTTGAGGCGTGCAGTTTTTTGATCACGCCCGCAAAAGGCGCCTCCAGCGTAGCCATGACTTTCATTGCTTCTACGACCATCAACGGCGCGTAGACCTCCACGTGGTCGCCCTCGGCAACCATCACCGCCGAGACGATTCCGGGCATCGGGGTCTGCAGCGACCCGGTTTTCGCCTTGCCGGATCGTGACTTTCCGACGGATGGTCGATCAAATTTATAGGTCCGACCCTCGTAGCTCACTTCAATTGCGGATGAGTTTGAAGATATTGCCAATGTCACGCGTCGACCATCCACCGTCAACGTGCGAAGTCCATTCGATTCGGCGCTAACGTCTGCCTGATGGGTGGAACCGTCCGGCAGTTGACCACTGCCCAGCGAAACATCCAGCTCGAGTTCTTTACCATTATATATAAGCTGAGTTTTCATGATTTCGTGCCCGCCAGGAGTCGCCAGCCGCTTGCATCGGACCAGGGATTGTCGGTTGACTTGGTCGGGGACTTTGCCCCGCGCGATGGTGTTGCTGTCCGCTCCATGGATGCCAGCGCGGCGGCGATCAATACCTCGACGGGTGGCTCGGTGGGGTTCTTCCAATCGGCGAATCGCTCTGCCAGAAATTGAGTGCTGATCTGCCCGGACTGAAACACTTCGTCCGAAACAATGTCGAGCAGGTACCCGATGTTGGTGGTCACGCCGAGCACGTGGAACTGTTTCAGCGCCGAGATCATTCGGTGAATGGTGTCGCTTCGGTTCTCGCCCCGAACAATCAGTTTGGCGAGCATGGGGTCGTAATAAGGGCTCACTTCGCCGCCCGCCTTAATCCCACTGTCGACCCGTATCCAGGGTCCCTGCGGCTCGACCCAGCACGCCAGGTCGCCAATCGACGGCAGAAACTGCCGCGCGGGATCTTCTGCGTAGATGCGAACTTCAAGTGCGTGTCCGGTTGCGCCAATCTGCGACTGTTCCAGCCCGATCGGTTCGCCGCTGGCAACCTTGAGTTGAAGCTTCACGAGGTCTATTCCGGTGAGCATCTCTGTCACCGGGTGCTCCACCTGCAGGCGCGTGTTGACTTCCAGAAAGTAGAATTTGTGGTCGCCGGAGAGGCTCTCGTCGAAGAGAAATTCCACTGTTCCGGCGTTCTGGTATCCGGCGGCTCGACCCGCCGTCACCGCCGCCGAGGTGATCTGCTGCCGAACTTCTGGTGTGAGAACGGGCGACGGGCTCTCTTCAATGATCTTCTGGTGTCGGCGCTGGATCGAACATTCGCGCTCAAAGAGGTGGACCACGTTACCATGCGAGTCGCCGAATATCTGTACCTCGATGTGCCGTGACCGTTCGACATATTTCTCCAGCAGCACACGTGCATCACCAAATGCCGCGACTGCTTCTCGCCTCGCTTCGGCAAGCTCTGGCAGAAACTGGTCGATCTCTCGAACCACGCGCATCCCGCGTCCGCCACCACCTGCCGAGGCCTTGATCAGAACAGGCATCCCGATATTCTCGGCTTCCAGCAGCAAGTGGTCGTCCGCCTGGTTTTCGCCGGTGTAGCCGGGCATGACAGGGACGCCCGATTCGGCCATCAGGTTCTTCGCGCGGATCTTATCGCCGAGTAGCCGAATCACGCTGGACGGCGGTCCGACGAAAGTTATTCCGGCCTCCTCGCTCGCTTCGGCGAAGTCGGCATTCTCCGAGAGGAATCCGTAGCCGGGGTGAATCGCATCCGCCCCGACCTCCCGTCCCGCCGCGACGATCTTATCTTGCCGAAGGTAACTCTCGCTGGCAGGTCCGGGCCCGACGCAGATGACTTCGTCGGCGAGTCGCGCGGCGGGGGAGTTCATGTCGGCCTCAGAAGCGGCCAGCGCCACGGGCAGATTCAACTCCTGGCAGGCGCGAATGATGCGCACGGCAATCTCGCCGCGGTTAGCAATTAGCAGTTTACGAAAAGGCGTTTTCACAGAGGGACTATTCACTATTTGAGCCCCGTCGCCCTCCTTTTATTCCGCTCAATTCCAGCCCCGGCCTTGCCTGTCAGGGTACAATTCAATATCAATCTACTTGCCGGGAGCAGTCATGACCGAGCCTTCCTCTTCGCCCAAAACATCCATCTCGTACGCCGATTCCGGAGTGAACATTGATGTCATGAACCGATCATTGCAGCAGATGAAAGACTCGATCAAATCGACATACACCAAAGGCGTGTTGAGCGGACTCGGGAGCTTTGGGGGCATCTTCGGGCTCGATCTGGAGGAGTTTGCCAACCCGGCCCTCGTGGCGAGTATCGACGGTGTTGGTACCAAACTCAAGATCGCTCAGATGATGGACAAGCACGACACCGTTGGCGGCGACCTCGTGAACCATTGCGTGAACGATATTCTCGTACAGGGCGCCAAACCGCTCTTCTTTCTGGACTATTTCTCCACCGGCGTGCTAAAACAGAAGACACTTGTCTCCTTGATTGAAGGAGTCGCGCAGGCCTGTCGCGAGACGGGAACTGCGTTGCTGGGCGGGGAGACAGCCGAGATGCCAGGCATGTATGCCGATGGCGAGTATGATGTCGCTGGCACTATAGTCGGCGTGGTGGATAAGAACCGCGTGATCGATGGGTCGACCATTCAACCCGGCGACGCGGTGATCGGACTGGAGTCAGACGGGCTGCATACCAATGGATACTCCCTTGCGCGCAAAGCGCTGCTGGAAGTCGGTGGACTGAAGTTGACTGACACACCCGCTGAACTGGGTGGCGAATCGCTCGGCAAGGCGCTTCTATCCCGCCACCGATGCTATGCAAATGCCATTCTCCCGTTGCTCTCGAAGTTTGATGTCCGTGGTATGGCGCACCTCACCGGCGGCGGATTCTACGATAACATCCCTCGCATTCTTCCTGAAAGTTGCGGCGTGCGGGTGGATGGTTCGTGCTGGAGCGTGCCACCGTTGTTCCAACTAATCCAGCAATGTGGCGGCGTGGATGATCGCGAGATGTATCGCACCTTCAACATGGGAATCGGCATGGTGGTGATCGTGCCGAAACCAAGTGCAGAGGCATTCTTGTCCGCTCTAACCGAGGCTGGAGAACGTGTACATCTGATCGGGAAAGTGGTGGGCGGTGAGCACGAGGTGGAGATCATTTGATCAACTGTCTGCTCTGGGACATTGACGGAACCCTCATTGACACCACCGAATTAATCGTACAGGCCCTCGATACCACCTTCAAGACTTTTATGGGCACCTCGCTCTCCGTCAATGGCCTACGCGACCTCATTGGCATCCCTCTCAAAGAGCAGATGCTGGTCCTCGGCGATCCAGCGGAACACGGTGTCGACGTCGGCGAGATGGAGCGCCACTGCATCCACTATTACGAGTCGAACCGGCAGTTGGAACGGGTCATCCCCGGGTCTATTGAAGCATTGAAACGGGGTTTCGAAAGAGGTTGGTCGACGGCACTGGTCACCTCAAAGAACCATCCCGAGATCGCAAATACTCTTCCACGACTCGGCATTGATAAGTACCTGACGGCGGTCGTCACAGCCGACGACGTCGCCAACCCCAAACCCGATCCAGAATCGGTGGTGAAGGCGCTCGCGCTCTGTGGCGCAAAACCCGGCGAAGCCCTATTCATCGGCGATACGGTGCACGACATCCGAGCGGGCCAAGGCGCGGGAGTGCGAACCATCGGAGTCCTCTGGGGCGCCGGTCGACGAGAGTCGCTCGACCTTATCGCACCGGACTACATTTGTGAGTTGCCTGAAGATTTGTGGTCGTTGATCGTGGGTATTGCGGCCACGAAGCCATGAGTCCAATAAGCTTTTGAATGGGAGAGCGGGAGAATGGGGGATTTTGATTACTGCTTCCATTCGTTGTTTTCATCTTGGGGCGGACCCGCGTGTCCGGCCCGGTTGACCGCCATGTTGTAATCAGAAACGAGACTCGCGTTGTGATGTATGGGCGAATGATTATTCGCCCTGACCTTCATGTTTTGGGTTATTGGTGTATACCAAACGTCCGACTAAACGAGAATTTTACGGCGGGCGAAAGATCTTTCGCCCATACCACCGGCAAACGACGAAAACAAATACAGATCCTTCGCTGTTGCTCAGGATGACCTGGCGACCCCGAAGGATCTGCTTCTTACGGCCAAACAGTTACGCTGCCGGCTTGCTGCCGATGTTCACCCACGTAT
>JBDUAM010000057.1:0-2972 GCA_040004655.1 Chthonomonadales bacterium
AATTATCACGAAGCAGATCAAATTCGCCCATTGATATTCAAATTCGGGATCGCGCGATAGTCGCCGCGGAAGCCATTAAGAAGAGACTGAACGTCCAGAATGCACCTATTTCCCTCCTGCGTCCAGCGGCAGCAGATGACAATTTGCTAAGACCAGCAAGCACCATCCACAATGATGAGGCCGAGTTGCTAAGACCCTCCAGAGCGGAATATGAAGAACAACCGTTAAACTCGAATACTTAAAATAGCTACTTCCCACCTCGACCATTAATAGACGTCCCATTCATCGCCAGCGGAATAGACCATATTGCAAGGTTCCGCAGATCGTCTCGACCGGTAATCGGCTTACCGCTTGCCGATGCAAAGATGGATGGCTGTGACCATACCGACCCCGATTCCTGCATCCCCCGGCACACCGATTCCGCAAGTCTCAAAACCACCTCGCGAGTTGGATCATCGCGATTGTTGCCCACAGAATAAAGCGTAGTCGCGATATAGTGAAATACGAGATAGGGCGAAACCTCCGAGGTCATGGCGGCCCCGGAATCGTCTGGCTTGCCGGTGGGCAGCACACTTGAGATTGCGCCAAACCGAATCTGGTTCGTGTGCGTCTCCGAAATCTTCTTCAAGGCCTGTCGAGTCTGGGCCGACTTCCCAATCCAACTAAACCCGAGTTGATTGACGTCCGCCAGCCCGGCCAACTTGTCGATGAACGAGTTATCGTTCTGGGTAAACTGGTCAGCGTCGGTATAGAGCCTGAGGGTTCCGTTGGACCAGAACTCAGTTTCAAACGAGGAACCTACTGCGCTCAATTTCGACTTTGCCATTGCGGAAAGTGCGCTGTCGCTGGCCAGAGTACCAACCTCATCCGCCGCCGCCAGGACTGCCGCATAAATCCCGTTTGTGTAGGAGGAGGCTCCGGGCCACTTCCATCCTTCAAACGCCTCGGTGTCGGAGGCATCTTTAAGTAATGGGGAGTCGGCGCTAACTCGGCTGGCCAACTGCTCAAGATTCTTCTTCAGCCATGGCGCGACTTTCTTCGCGAACTCTGCGTCCTGCGTCACGAGCGCCACACGCTCGACAGCAAGCATTCTCCAGACTGACTTCGCGCAACTCTCTTTCCGGTCGCCGGGGTCAGATAGAACTTCTCGAAGAACGGCATCCTTCTCCAATTCTGGGAAGAGCAGCAGCATCGGCAGGCCACCGTAATACCGCCAGTCGGGGCGCTCGAACGACGACCTGACGCCTTGCCAGAGTTGAAAACCGTCCGATTCTGTCCAGATACTGTTTCGGCAGAGCATGGAAAGAGAGTTGATCAGCCCATCCGAGATCCAGCCCGGTTGCCCGGAATTGTAAAATGTCGACTGCCACAGACAATTCGCGTGGTCAAGTGCATTGGCGTTCTTGAAAGCAAACGCGGCGGCGGCGGCGGCATCGACAAAGCGCGACGCATAATGGTTCAGCCTTTGGACTGTTCCGCCAACCAGCGTCGGTCGATGCCAGGATAGCACAATTGTCGGCGACGACTCCTCGCCTGCCGCGAGTGTGTGAACCAGCGTGATCTCGGCATCACGGCTTGCGCGTGACTCCACGCTCCACCCTGCCCCACCACCAATCAGCGACATCGTGGAGTTGGTACCGACGATCTTCCATTGAATTCCCCGGCCATTGGCAATAGTGAGTCGTTCGGAGGTCGACTGTGTGGCAGCCGAGTCCGGTTGGAGAAGCCTCGCCGTCTGCGTATCGATCTCCAGCTTCAAGATCGCTCGAACCAACCTTGACGATATGTTCTTCATTCGCACCCGAAACGTCGCCGACGGGATATTCGAAAGGTCGCCCTTGGAAGGAACAAACTGCCCGGTCGCTCGTATCGAGACCTGCAAGGCTCCCACTCGACCGTAATCTAGGTCGGCTGCCGGATAGTGTCCGAAATATTTGTTTGAGACCGGTTTGGCGCCAGTCGCCTCGTCCGCAAGAAGCAATGAGGTTCCGGCCCCGCGAGTCGTAAGTTCCAATCGAAAGTGGGGAGTGGGTATTACTGGTCCGCCTGGAAGTAGTCCTGCTTCACCCATCAATCCACCCGGTTTTATCTCCACGAAACCTGTCCCGAGACCACCAAGGGGCACTCCATGCTGAGTTTCCCCACTTGACAGCCACCTTCCAAACACGAGTCCGCGAAATCCTGGCAACGAAAACGAATGCATCGAGTTGGAGTTTTGCGCGCATGTGTGAACAACCAGCGAGAGAAAAACCGAAACTATTGCCAACATTCGGGCATATCGCCCTGATCGGCATGAACCTTCGGTTCCCGTCAAACGAGTAAAACAGAGGAAGCAATTATTGCAAAGGACCGGCAATTTCGTAATGGTTCTTGAGAGGATCATCGTTGTAGTTCACCGCGTAGGTAGAATCGAAAGTCCGCTCCATCTTTGGCGCTGCTAATGTGGAAGGTTCTGTTATTTCCACCGAACCTGTGCCCAATGATCTGCGCAAGAGCCGCCGCAATGTGACCATTGACGTGTTGCGCGGCAACAGTAATGTCATGATGATGATTAGCCATAGTGACACAAACTCCTACGTTAACAACGGCGTGCATCTGTTTCAATTTGAGATCGGCGCCGAAGAGTTTGTCTACCTCAGCGGCTTCTTGCTCGACTCAATGTGTTGCGAATCAGCGGTCGTCAGATCTTCCACTTCCCGTCTTTGTGGATGACTTTTCCGTCCGCCAGAATCTCCCCGCCCTGCCGAAGGTCGCAGACGAGATCCCAGTGGATGTTCGACTTATTCAGGCCACCCGTTTCTGGATATGATGAGCCAAGCGCCATATGGCACGTCCCACCGATCTTCTCGTCAAACAAGGTGTTCTTTGTATATTGCTGAATTCCGTAATTGTTGCCAATGGCCACCTCGCCGACATATCGGGCACCGGCATCCGTGTCAAGTTCCTTTAGCAGGTACTCCTCGCCCGCGGTC
>JBDUAM010000514.1:0-2927 GCA_040004655.1 Chthonomonadales bacterium
CCACATTGTGGAATTTGGAAGTGAATCGTCGGCAAGGAGAAGAGGCGTCCGCAGCGACGTTTAAGCTCGATCCCAACCGCCGTTTTGACCCTCATCGTGCCAATCACAATTGCAGATTTCAAGGCAATCTCAGGCAGTTCTTTGTATATGCAGTATATTCGTTTAACTTATCGACTGCCAATTGGGGGTTGATATCTAAGAATCTAATTAGTTCCTGTGCGCGCTCAATCATATCCCCATGCCAAATCCGGGCAGTATTGTCTCTTACCCTTTGCTCCAATTCATCAACCAGGCTCTTCAGCTGCGTTTTAGCCAACGCATATTCTCCATTCAGAATACGAGAATATGCTCGTCTTTGACAATCGTAGTCGGAGTTGTCCTCATATTCTGTGTACTTCGTTAAATATGTAAGATATCCGGGTGTAGTTAATTCATAGAAAAAAGGCTCAAGAGATTTCATCTTGTCAACAATTCCCGGCATTAATTGCTCTTCATTTTCCTTTGAGACACATGTGTACATCACACGCTTACTCAATGACAAGGCGATAGAATCGAACGGAATATACATGGGTTGAACAATTCGGTCAAGATTCAAGATGTCTGCCCCTCTACCCGAGCCAAAACAATAACCATTCAACACGTACTCAATCGGCTCGCGATGGTAGAGACATCCGGACAACTTGTATCCACTGAAGTGTGGATCGACATATTTATTTACCAGATGCTTTATATAAGCGCTTTTCATACTGATTAAGTTCTCCATCCAATACTCAAAATCGCCGATTTCAAGGCAATCTGAGGTGGCTCTTCGTAAACGCAGTATATTCGTCTAACTTGTCGAGTGCCAACTGGGAGTTAATATCCAAGAGCCTTATTAATTCCTCAGCGCGGTCTAAAGCTTCAAATTCATAACGTGCCGCTATTTTTGCCACCACGTGATCATTCAATCTACCAATAAGGATATTCAATTCTATTCTTGCTTCCTCATATTCGCCATTAAGAATGCGAGAATACGCTCGCCTTTCACACGCTACATCCGAATTATTCTCATATTTGGTTTGGCGCGGCAAGTGCGTCAATTCTCGAGGAGTTGCCAACTCGAATAAATATGGCTCAAAATCCTTCATTTTCTTAACAATCTCAGGCATTAATTTCTCTTCATTATCTTTTGAAATGAACGTTTCTACTATGGTCTCGCCCAACGTCAAGGCGATAAAATCGCACGGTGTGTATAACGGTTGCACAAACGTCATGAGTTTCAAAAGGTCGGCGTTTCTACCTGAATCAAAGCAATACCCTCTTAATACATATTCGATCGGTTCACAAAAGTATATAAATCCCTGCAAGTTGTATCCGGTGAAGTGCGGATCGACATATTTGGTCACCAAATGCTTTATATATGCATTTTTCATGCGGCTAAAATTCTCCATTTTGAGTAGTAAACCCTGCGACCCCGACGACCAATAGTTGAAGCATTGAAATTGAAACTCAAGGGGGCGATGCGTGTGGCGAGTGGGACCATCTGGGACGTGCGCGCTCAGCTTGAGGAGAACTTTGACGGGGTGAAAGCCTTGCTGGATCAGGCGGCGACGAATACCGACGTACGGGTGCAGATTGCTGCGGCGACCGAGATTCGGCATCACCTGGAGCTGGCGAATAGAATGTTGGCGACGCTGGGTGAAGTGGAATCGGTGATTGCATTTCAAGAGATGGTGATAGACCTGTTGGGCCGGATTAGCAAGAAGGAGCGTGATCGATTTGTGGAAGCGTGGAAAGCGGCTGGACCCCGTTTCGGAATTCGAGAGGCGCCTGCAGACCCTGAATGAAGAGCACGGGCTTGAAGATAGGCGTCGGCAGTTTCAGAAGCGACCGTTTCTCTTTGCGCGGGATATGCTGGGGTCGACCTGGTGGCCCGCCCAGACGGAGATCGCGAACGCGCTGACAACCTGTCGGCGTGTGGCGGTGAAGTCGGCCAACGGGGTTGGGAAGACGTTTCTGGCGGCGGACCTGACGCTCTGGTTTCTGCTCTCGTTCCCAGGATCGATCGTGTTGACCACCGCGCCGACCAGTCGACAGGTGCGAGGGTTGCTGTGGGAGGAAATTGGTCGACGGGTTCGGCGGGCAAAGGTGACGCTGCCGGGCACTCTGACGTTAATGCGCTACGAGGTGGAACCGGGATGGTTCGCGATGGGGTTGACGGCCGATTCGCCGGACTCGTTTCAGGGATACCACGCGCAGAACCTTCTCATCGTCTTTGACGAGGCGAGCGGAATTGAGGACGAAATTTGGGACGCCGCGGAAGGCATTGCCGTCGGAGTGAACAACAGGATTCTCGCCATCGGGAATCCGCTGCGGGCGTCGGGTCGGTTGTATGAGATATTTCGAGACACCAATTCATGGAAGCGGTTTACCATCAGCGCGATGGATCACCCGAACGTGGTGCAGGGTCGCGAGGTGATCCCCGGCGCGGTGACGCGTGTGACGGTGGATGAGCGGGTGAAGGAGTGGTGTACCGAGGCGGACGCTGACGTGGATGATCCGCAGAAGTTTGAGTGGAATGGAAAGTGGTATCTGCCCAATCGGGAGTTCTCGTCTCGCATTCTGGGGCAGTTCCCGAAGTCGGATGAGGATGCGCTCATTCCGCTGCCGTGGATTGAGGCGGCGCAGAGTCGAGTATTGGCGCCAGAGGGTCCGCGAGTCGCGGCGGTGGATGTCGCGCGGTTCGGATCAGACAATACGGTAATCGGGGTTCGACAGGGAATGCGGCTGATCCACCTGGAGTCCATCCACGGCGACGATGTGATGGAAGTTGCGGGCAAGGTAGTTAGAATGGCGTTTGAGTTCCATCCAGAGCGGATTTCCATCGATGCGATTGGCGTCGGCAGCGGCGTGGTGGATCGACTGAATGAGTCGGGCATCGCGGGACT
>JBDUAM010000432.1:0-2911 GCA_040004655.1 Chthonomonadales bacterium
TAACTTCAACAGTCGATTTGACGGGTCGCAGATCACCATGCCGAAGTTGCTGCAAGCGGCAGGTTATCAGACTACCATGATTGGCAAGTGGCACCTCATCAGCGATCCAACCGGATTTGATTTCTGGGACATTCTGCCCGGGCAGGGAGTCTATTACAATCCGCAGATGATACGAAACGGTGTGCGATCCAAGCGGCAAGGCTACGTGACCAACCTCATCACTCAGGCGAGCCTTGATTGGCTTAAGTCGCGCGACCCAAAGAAACCATTCCTGCTCATGTGCCACCACAAGGCGCCACATCGCGACTGGGAACCGAGTACTGACAAGCTCCACATGTTCGACGGAATTACTTTCCCCGAGCCTTCGACACTCTTTGATGACTACTCCGGTCGAGGCAAGGCAGAGCACGAACAAGACATGACTATCAACCACACCATGACTCAGGGCGACAATAAACACACACCGCCAAACGGATTGGATGCTACTCAGCGTGCGGCATGGAATGAATACTACGGGCCGCTAAATGCCGAGTTCCGGAATTCTGCCCCAACTGGAAAAGAACTCGTCCGATGGAAATACCAGCGCTACATGCACGATTACCTGGCCTGCATCGCGTCGGTGGATGACAGCGTTGGTCAGCTTCTCGACTATCTAAAACAGAACGGGCTGGACAAAAATACGATCGTAGTCTACTCCGCGGATCAGGGTTTCTATCTTGGCGAGCACGGCTGGTTCGATAAACGCTGGATATTCGAGGAGTCTCTGCGGACCCCGCTCCTGGTTAAATGGCCGGGCGTGGTGAAGCCGAATTCAGTCAATCGCAACATGGTTTCTAACCTGGACTTTGCCGAAACGCTTCTCGCATCGGCAGGCGTTACACCGCCAAAGGAGATGCAGGGTCGAAGTTTTCTGCCGCTGCTCAAAGGGGAAAAGGTTGCAGATTGGCGCAAATCATTCTATTACCACTATTACGAATACCCCGGTGACCACGATGTCGCCCGACACTACGGAGTGGTGACGGACCGATATAAACTCGTCTATTTCTACGAACCGAAATTTAATTATTACGAACTTTTCGACCTGAAGACCGATCCGCACGAAATGAAGAGCCGATATGGAAATCCGAAATACAAAGACATTCAGAACAAACTTCTCCAAGAACTCGCGAAACTTCGAGCCGAA
Organism: Chthonomonadales bacterium; assembly: GCA_040004655.1. Lineage (GTDB taxonomy): Bacteria > Armatimonadota > Chthonomonadetes > Chthonomonadales > CAJBBX01 > JBDUAM01. Next base: position 1,184 of record JBDUAM010000432.1, read on the forward strand.
CTGAAGTTGCCAGATTCTGACCCGGCTGAGACCTTTCCCACACCGAGGCAGACTTCAACACCCGGTTCTGTTTTACCTAAATCCAAACGTTGATCCCCTAATAAAAAGAGAGCCCCCTGAACCAATTTCGGTTCAGGAGGCTCTCTAACTATCGGCTTGTCGATTACTGCTTTACAAATTTAAACAGTCGGGAGGCGGACATCGCTTGAACGTTATTCGGATTAGTTGAATCCATCCCGACAATGAGCCAGTAGTAAGTATGCCCCGGAATGAGCGCCGGTCCCTGGTAGCTCTGTGACGTGGCCGGAGCATTCACAAAACTCGATCCCGGACTGTTCAGGTTGGCTGGCCAGATAGGCGCCAACGCATTCGGCTCGCCTGTCTTAGACGGGTCAAACCAGAGATCGGGGAAGTCATCCCACACGTATATCTGGTACCCGGCTGCACCGTTCAGCGAGTTCCACTGGAAGTTCGGATTTCCGGATATTGCCGTACCGTTTGAAGGCGAAGTCGAAACGAGTTTCTGGAAAGGATTGGCCGACACGACCGCGCTCGGCGGGCCGAGGGTCTGCTGTCCCGGATCGGTGAACTGTACCGTATCCAATGCGGAAACCGTGTAGAAGTACGGCACGTCCGGCGTCAAGGCAAAGTCCACATCGAAGAAGGCGCTGGTCAATGGGTCTCGAAGGATGGCCACGGCTTCCGATCCCGGTAGAGCCGCTTGACTGGTAGCCCGTTTAATTGCGTACCCGAACAAATTGTTGTACGAGACATAATTCCAGAAGAGGTCCGTCTCCACAACCGCGCCGGCTGGCCAGGATCGACCCGATGGCTTCACTGTCGATTTTGTCGCAAGATGCAAACCGGTCAGACCACGTTTCTTCTGGTAGACCTGCTTCAACCAGTCATATAATCCCTTGGTTTCCGGGCTCGATCGACTGATCGAATCGGCGACGGTCCAGGTCTGTGCAAACAGTCCGGTTGGTGCGGGAAGTGCGCCGGTCGATGAACCAATAGAGAGCGCAAAGGATGCGGTCGTAGTCGAATTATTATCGACGTGAACCGACCTTGTGTCATTAATGAATCCTGCCAGAGACGCGGTCACCGTATAGGTTACACCGGGTGTGACTCTCGGAACAAAGTAGTTTCCGCCGTCATCTGCTACGGCCAGAGTAGAATTAAACGGCCCTCCCACAAAAATCTTTGCTCCTGGTATTCCTAAACCGTTAGGTCCGATTACTGATCCGGCAATCGCACCCTGAGTTCGTTCGTCTGAGACAACAATGTTGACCGCGCGATTAGTCGTGGAGCTCACGAGATCAACAACAGACTCGCCACTCCAAATGTTTCCATTTACCCGATTTACAGCAACCACAGTGCGTAGGCCGCTGGTAATGTTGTGAAACACAAACGTCCCATTTGATAGGGAGGATGTATTTGCGCTGCCAACCGTGATCGTAGCCCCGGCGACCACGCGACCATCAACATCAGTAACGACACCGGTAAGGTCTCCTGGGCCGCGCGAAACACCGCCACCTCCGCCACCACCACCACATGCGGTCAACAATCCGATGGCAACTATGCTCAGGCAAGCCATCATTGGCCGTGAAATTCTCGTCATTGTCTAACTCCCTCAAGTTGTATAAAGTTAAATTCGGATAATCGGTTATACGACTCGGGGGGATAAATCGTGACGGAAAGATTGTTCGAGATGAAATTCACATTAAC
>JBDUAM010000593.1:0-9746 GCA_040004655.1 Chthonomonadales bacterium
TGTCGAATTCCAAACCGGAGGACAGCCGAATAGAGTTTTAGCAATCGACGGAAGAGGCTGCCGTATTCCTCGTGATTACCTCGGACCTTCAGAAAAGCTGCGCAGAGGCTTGGGCTAACCAGCAGTGCTAACATCAAGGAAACCATCATGGCGATGGAGAGTGTCACGGCCAACGCCGTGAAGAACGCGCCAGCTACGCCCGAAAGCAAAGACAGTGGAAGGAAAACAACGACGGTAGTCAGCGTGGATGAGATCATTGGGGCAGCAATCTCCCCTGCCGCAGACCGAACCGCGTCGAGTTTGGAAGCTCCACGACTCAAGTGCCGAACAACGTTCTCCACGACCACAATGGCGTCATCAATCACTAGACCGGTTGCAATGGCCAGAGCGCCGAGAGTCATCAAGTTGAGTGTTAGCCCGGCGAGTCGCATTAGCAGGAAGGTGATTAGAACGGTCGCGGGAATAATGCTGGCGGTTACGATGGTCGCCCGAAGATCGGCAAGAAAGAGCATCAGCATGATTACGGCAAGAACCGCACCGATGATCACGGCGTCGCGAACACTGCCAACAGCCTCACCAATCAGAACCGATTGGTCGTAGAATACACTCGTTTCGGCGCCTTTTGGCAGGCTGGGTCGAAGAGTGTCAAGCTCCTTTTTGACGCCATCTACAACCGCCATCGAGTTGGCTTCCGGCTGCCGTACGATGTTCAACAATACCGACTCTTTACCGTCTGCCGAGACCAGAGTAACGTTGTCTTGAACAGATATATGGACATTTGCAATCTGCTTCAGCGATATAGGGATTCCATTTCGCTGAGCAACGGTGATGTCGCCAAGTTGATCTGCAGTAGTCGTCTCGCCAGAGACCAATAATTCGTATTGCTGAAATTTGTCGTCAAATCGGCCGGCGGCTCGCACGACATTGGCCTGTTGAATAGCCAGTTCAACATCCGGCAGGGAGAGTTTATAGAGGGAGAGCCGAGAGGGCTGAACATCCACCGCGATCTCTGGAACCCTGCCACCCTGAATCTCGCACCGGGCTACTCCAGGTACCCGACTCAACCGGGGTTTGATTGTGTACGTAGCCAGGCTCCACAATTCAGATGGTGAAAGCCCGCTTGCGCGCAATGAGATACCGAGTACAGGGAACACCGTCGGGTTCATCCGCTCAACAGTAATTTTTGTTTCTGACGGTAACTGGGCGCGGACTTCATTTACACGAGCGCCAACCAGTTGCTGCGTAGTGATCATGTCGGCGCCCCAGTTGAAATCAGCCGACATCTCCATTCCGCCACGCTGAATCTTGGTGCGTATCTTATTCAATCCGGGAACGGTTGCAATGGCTTCCTCAATGGGTCGCGCAATGGCAGCTTCCATTGTTCGAACAGGTCGATCACCCGAATCGACGATGATCTTTACGCGGGGAAAGGTGACGTCCGGCAAGATAGAGACGGGAAAGGTTGTCGCGACCCATCCTCCTGCTATGCAGAGGGCGACCGTTAGGAAGAGCAGCGCTTTGATATTGCGCGTTGCGAAGTGACTGATATTCAACGAAGGTCAGTCCTTGCCTGCTGCAGGTTTTGGTTCGCCGACTTTTGCGCCTTCGTCCTTCTTGTCAACAGCTTCCTTCGCAGCAGGAGGCTGCACTTTGGCTCCGTCACTCAAACCGTACTGCCCGGATGTCACGACCTTCTCTCCGGCCTTCAAGTTCTTTGTAATCTCCACGCGCTCGTCGTCTTCGGCGCCAATGGTCACCTCTTTGACGTGAGCCGCACCGTCAGGGCCAACTACATAAACCGTTGGCTTGTCTTCCTTCATCACAAGCGCCTTTTTCGGGACAGTAAGCGCGTGAGGCAATGTAGAAAGGATAACATCCGCAGAACAGAACGATCCGACATGTAGCTGCGACTTACTGTTATCGAGCGAGATTCGAACTGTCAGCAACCCGGATTGGGAATCGACTTGCCCTACCGACACCACCCTCCCTCCAAAAGTCGCTCCGGGAGCGTCCGGTGACGTGACTCGTGCCACCATGCCGACTCTTACTTTGAGCCCGTCGTCTGCCGGAAGTCCGGCGACCAGATCAAGCCGACGCGTATCGGATATCTCGACTATCGGGTTCGTTGTGTCCGCCAGATCTCCGGGATTGAGATTTCGCTTCACGACTGTGCCAGATGATGGCGCTCGCAATTCGAGGATTGCGGAACCAGCCTGTGCACCGTTCAGGTCCGCCTGTTTTTGCGATGCGGATTCCAGGGCCGCACGAGCTTCCTGTCGCTTGGCGCTGACCTGCATCTTGGCGTCATCCGCTTGCTTCAGTGCGGCTTCCGCCTGAATTATTTTCGCATTGCCCGCCGATTCGGCGACCGCAACTGCCTCTTTCGCCTGCCGGACCCTGATCTCTCCCGATTGAATCTCTTCCGGTCGATTGCCAGCACGCACTAAACTTAACTGCTGCTTCGCGGATTCAAATCCCGATTCTGCGAGGGACAACGCAGTCTGCGCATCTTCCTGCTGACGTTTGGAATCGATGCCTTTCGTAAACAGGAAGTTCACTCGTTCAGCTTCCGTTGCTGCTCGATCTCGAGTGGCTTTAGCCTGATTGACGGCCTGCTCCGCCTGGATAACTTCCTGCGGACGGGCGCCATTTTTCAGCTTCTTCAAATCTGTCTCGGCCGCGATCTGGGCTGTTTTAGCTGTCATAACGGATGCGTCTCGATCAAGGCGCGCGCTCTGAACCGCCAATCGAGCGACCTGAACAAAATTCCGATTGTCAATCGCCATCGCGTTGGAGGAGATGCCAACTTGATTCGCCTGCGCTATCGCGGATCGAAACGCGGCATTGGCGCTGCGTTCGGTCGCCTTCTGAACTCGGTCATCAATCCGAGCAATCACCTGCCCGGCGGTCACATGATCTCCCTCTTTCACCAACACCTCTTTGACCCTGCCCGCCGCAACGGCTGCGATACGTGAGCCAGCGCCCTGTGCGGCCGCTACGGTGCCCTGTGCGGTCACGTGGTACTCCATTGAGTGCAGTTCTGCGACCGCCATCTCCACAGTCACTGGTGCGGCCTCGGCTGGCTTTGCGTCGGGTTCGGCGCCCTTTCGGCAAGATGGCAGACTGATGGCCGCCAACACGCAAAACCCCACTAATCGGGATCGTCTTAATTCGGTCATCAAGGAAGCGGACCTCCAGCGGCGCGCTCCAAGGCATTGGAGGCGATATTGTATGCGGCAATGGCTCGAAGGTAGTCGATCTGCTCTGATCGATTGATCTGTTGAGCGTCTAACAATTCAAGGAAGGAGTTCGCACCCTTCTGGTAACCGATCTGCGCCATCTCGAGCAACTGTTTGGATCGATCCAGCCGCCCACCTTGAAACGATTCGACCGACTTTCGCGCCTGCATCACGTTTCGGAAATTCGTCTCCACTTCCAGATCGACCTGCCGTTGCAATCCCAGAATGAGAGCGCCCTGCTCTTTCGCAGACGCCTGTGCAGATCGTGTATCGGCCTTCATGCGCCCAAAATCGAGGAGTGGGAGCGTGATACCAAATCGAACACTGGTGCCGCCATTGGATGGATCGAGGGAAGAATGACGACCCTCGACAAATAAGTCAGGCTGTCCAGCTGAACGCGCAATTCGAGCCGCAGCGTTTCTCGACTCTTGTGTATACCGAGAGGCTGCAAGGTCGGCGCGGCGTTTGATGGCGGCGGTCTTCCACTCATCCACTCTGTGGGTAGTCGGATTGTATTGCAACGCATCCGAAAGCTTTAGATTGTTGGATGATGTGAGACCGATGGCGTTTGCAAGTGCGGCGAATTTGTTGTCACGCTCAGTCTGCGCTGCGATGACTGCCTGTTCGGCGCGAGTAAGTTCAATCTGACTCCGAAGCAGGTTGCTCTTCGCCACATCACCTGCCTTGAATTGAGTCTCAGCCGCCGTGGCAAAGACTTTTGCGTTATCCTGATTCTCTTTCGCGAGACCAAGTTCGGAATCCGAGAGTTGAGCCTCGTAATAGGCCTGAGTTACGCTGGCGCTGGTTTCGAGTTCAGCCTGTTTCAAATCCTGAATAGCTGATTTCTCTTCGCCCGATGCTGCCTGCACCCTGAACCGACGTTTGTCGCCGATCTCCACCGTCTGCGTGAGGAGAATGTCTTCATCCAATCCGCCTGTATTATTTCCAAGCCCCTTGGCAATACTCAGGATGGGTGATCCAAGAGCGCCTGCACCTCTGCGTCGCGCAGTGGCTCCTTCGAGTCGAGCGCGCGCTGCCAGTATGGTCGGGCTCGACTTATACGCCTGGGTCCGAGCATCCTTTATGGAGAGACCGCTTGGAACTTGTGCGAAACTGACACCCATCAACAGTGCGAACATTATAGTTGCAGCAATTATTAGTCGCATGAAGCCGAGTATTTCCCGATTCAGTTAGAATGGTGTACAAGTGTTACATCTCAAATTGTACCGGATAAAACATGGTCCATCTTGAATTCGATCTAAAATCTCCATGAGAGAATCCTGTGAACCGCTTGACATTTTTGACGACACCCGATACAATTACAAAGCACTTTGCTCTGCAAAGTAAAGAGGAGACGTTTTTGATGCCCGTCAGCGAAATGGAACCACTAATACTCCCTGGCGTAGAAGCTCACCATGAGGCGCAAACAAACCTGCGACTCATTCGGGACCTGATGGAGCGGTCGACAAAATACTCCACTTTCTCAGGGCTCTCCGGAGTACTGGCGGGAACGTTCGCGATTCTAGGTTGCCTCGCACAGTGGAAATTTGTTGGTCCGCTCGGACTTACAGAACAGAAGCGCGTCTTCCTGATCATCTGGGCAATTGTGATTGTGCTCGCGATTGGCACAGACTTTCTACTTACCAAACGACGTGCTCCGCTCGTGGGCAAGACCATCCTCTCCCGGTTGGGAAAACAGATGGTCCTCGCGTCGCTCCCGGGGCTCGGATTTGGGGCCCTGCTAACTCTCACTCTTTTGCAGCATGGCCTACTTGACCTGATATATCCGTTCTGGATGCTGGCCTACGGGTCCGCAGTTTGCGCTGTAGGGCTATTCTCGCAGCGCGAAGTGAGTCGACTGGGCTGGGCATTCGTAATTTCTGGATTTGCCGCTTTCCTGTTTGACTTTCTGGTCACGGATACGCAAACCCGCTTGACGGCTGGGCTTGTCATGACGGCGATCACTTTTGGCGGATTCCACATTGCCTACGGACTGGTGATGGCTTCACGTTTGGGATGGAATGGTGAACGAAATGGCAATTGACATTAAGCCGGAGATCATTCCGTCACACAAAGATTTTGTGGGTGCGATGGATGCTCTGGATGAAATTATTCACCAGAAGGCACGCCTCGGCATCATGTCCACCTTGATGGCGTTAAACGAAGCCGACTTCAAACTACTCAAAGAAACGCTCTCCCTCTCAGACGGTAACCTTTCTACCCATCTTGCACTGCTTGAGGGAAAGGGTTATGTCACGGTTCGCAAAGAGTTCAAGGGCAAACGCCCACATACGACTATCACACCGACGGACGCTGGACGCAAGGCTTTTCAAGACTACCTCGCCGCCCTCGAACACATTGTTCGGTCGGCACAACGTTAAACTGACGGAGTAAGACGATGCAATTGATTAACATTCAGATTGAAGATTGGCAGCAGGAAGCGTTGAAAGAGATGGCAGCTCAGCGCGGCGTACAACCAGAGTCGCTCGCAAAAACGCTTCTCTCGGAACGCATACTTGAACGTGCACACTGCGCGTTCGATGAGATCCCCTCACCTTCACGGTATCCCGAACTCGAGTCCCGACCAGGCGATGCAAGAATTGAACAGAGGCTACGACGCGTATTTGAGAGTTGGTAAAAAAACGACCGCCTCTATCGAGAGGCGGTCTTTATTTCTGTTGGAGCTGCATTGATCTTCGGGCCGATCTCTGTCCAAATGGACTTAATGAATTCCATCATCTCTTTCTTACGTTCCGGGGTCACACCAAACTGTCGGTGCCGGAACCGAATGAAATAAGATGGCCTTCCACCATCACCCAGCAGCGTCTGCCAGATAAGGGCAGTATTTACCGCCTGAGTCGTTTGTAGCTGCTTGCCCCCTACCACATACAGAAACATTACGTACGCCCGGTTGTGGTTTGGATCCTCAGCTTCGGTTACCTGGACAGTAACCGGACCAATAGGCGTACTAATCGTCTCTATATCTACGTCATGCATAAAGTAACCGGTGCCCAGAAAACAAGTATGCGGGTCGTGGAAAACCTTTCGACCATTTCCCGCCGACAGCAACAGGTTTACCATTGCCGCTTTGCCGGTAAGCACATAATCTCGATCAAGCCATTCAAGAGGATTTGTTGCACTCTTCACCACGTCGTCAATTGGTGTATCTTTGCCGACCTGGTTCCAATTCCCCACCAATGTTACCGGTACGTCCTTAGGCCCAACTGCTTTGGCAGTCGCCGTCGGCGGGTGAATAGACCATTTTGCGGGCAGCGCGATGGCCAACAATATCGCAATTGGAATAAGACCGGCGGCAACATATTTCAACGTTCCCTTGCGCGGCGGGCCATATTGGGCGTCAAAGTCGCGCCGTATCTGCTCCTGCTCGGCTTTGAGCTTTGCATCATTCTCTTGTCGGCGAAGTTCCTCGGCGGCCTGTTTTTCGACCTTAAGGGTCGCTTCGTCTTTAAACTCCACATCCTCTTCTTTGGCAATTGCTTCTGGGCTTTCGGGCTTCTTTGCCTCAGGTTCGTCCTGTAGCGGAATCCCCAGGAAGCTATCGCATTTCAACGCACGGGCCATGTTGAACAGGAACATGAATCCCAGAATCAGGACAATAAAACCGCTCCAGTCGTGGAAGGCATGGGCTGGCTCCGTGCCAAACGCCTCCCCTACCAGCGCGATGAGTGTAATTCGAATTCCATTGACAAGGATTGCCAGCGGCGGGGAGATCAGGAAGAGAGTCCAGCGTTTCCACTTTTTCGCCTCGACCAGATACCCAAATGCAGCCGAGAAGGCCATCAAGCCAACGAGCGTCTTAAATCCACTACACGGAAGTTCTACGTTACACGTGTATCGCTCCATCTGAATGGAGGTGCCATTTCGGAAGGCCGGAAAGCCAACTAGATTGCAGACCGTCGCTGCCATTTTGGCGGACGTCATCTGTATGGGGAACGCGACCGGATTGATCAACTGATCTGGGACCAGCGGAATCATCGTAAGCAGAAAGAGCATGGGGAAGAGCAGCGCCTTCGTGATCTTCTTGCCTGCGACGAACAGCGATCCCCCGAAAAGAATCAGCACAAAGGAAATGGATCGACTCACCGGCACATCGGCAAACTGCGCCAACAAAACGATGACAATCGCAAGGAGAATAGGAATTATTCCCCACATATTGCGATGAACGGGCAATCGCTTTAGCCGCTCGCGGTCGCGATAAATCATCAGCGCAACGAAAAATGGAATGAAGATTCCGTGGGCGTAATAGCTGCCCTCTTGCATCCACTCATATTTCCACCAGAGTATGGCGTTAATATAGAGAGCGAACATGAGACCAACAACAACAACAATGGTCCCAATAGAAAACGGCAAGCCTTGATTGGGGTCAGAGGCGGTTTTACCCTCCTCCAATCCCTTCAGGTCTCTATTATCCATTGCGTTTGATGACATTATTTTCTCACGTTCACGGCCATTTGGATCTACTATGACCAGCGGTTCTCGCGTAAGGTCATTACCTCTGTGCGGGAGCTGCTCTGTTTCGTTCTGGTAACAACAGGTTTTCTACCATCTTTTTGGCATCCGGCGGATCTGTATCTATTGTAGCCGAGTCAAACAGAGTCCTCAACAACTCATTTAACGGCTGCGCTCGAGTCATCTTGAAATCCCTCTGTACGCGCTTCTTTATATCCTGATCAGAAAGCGTAGCCTTTTTGCCAAGCTCAACGGATTCCAGAGCTATTATTAGATAATTTCCCGGTACTCCTGGCAGGCCCATCTTTATTACGTCGCCCGGCTTCATTTTATTAACCTCGTCCAAAATCGGATCGCCAGTACTTGCGGTGATTGGACGGCTAATAATCCAGGTTCCGTCTGTATGCTGGAAAAGAAGGTCTACTTTTGGTTCAAATTGCGCCTGAACTGGTGCAAGATCTGGAACTGGATATTTCTGATTTGGAGCTCCACTTGAACCGGCCGGCCTTACAAGATTCTGGACGACCCCCTGAACTCGGTCTGCTGTATCTGCGTCACGTGCAATCAGAACCTTGGTGTGGTACTTTGTTGACTCATCCCATTTTGAAGGGTTACTTGCAAAGAATTCGTTGAGTTCATCATCCGTGACAAGAACATCTTTTGTAGTCAGATTAATTGCACATAATGCCATTTCAATGTCTCGCCGATTGTCTTCTTTCATCCACGGTTGAAATTGAAACTGCGTCGCAAGGTTTGGATTAGATTCCACTCGATTGGCCATCTCTTTGTCTACTTCTTCTTTTGATGGCGCAATATTCAGTTTTTCAGCAGCACCAGTCAAAAGATAATATTTTGTCATCAACGCCATCATCTGGCTGCCATCGTGCTGCTCAAGCCAGTCGTGATATTCCTTTTTTGTGATAACTTTGTTGTTGATCTTAATCTGCATCTGCCGACGCGCATTCTTGGCGTACAAGAAGACATTTGCCGCGACCGAAATCACCAATAGAACAATTAGAATCGTTCTGATATACCGCACCTGTTACCTCCGGATGAACCGTTACTCATATGTGCTACCCCTAATGGGCGCTTGCTGATCGCTCTTGAACCACTTCGTTTATACCGTCCGCAAGGCGTTCCACCCAACGGTCCAACGACATCTCCAACTCGATTACTTTTCGTGCTTCCTCGCCCATTCTGGTAGCGCCTGCTTCATCCGCCAGAAGTCGATCTACCGCTTCTCTGAGAGCAATCGGATCAGATGGAGGAACATATATTCCATTCACTCCATCTAAAATTACGTCTCTCTGGCCAATGGTTCTAGTGATTACCACAGGCTTACCCATGGCCATCGCTTCCAGTAACGTGGTAACACCAGCTTGAAAATCGTTATCATACAGTGGCACTACTACTACGGAAGATTCCGCGTAGAGGTCGCGAAGTTCCCTATAAGAATACCGCCGAGCGCTCACATTTTGTGGCAATGTGCGCGTTTCGGTCTCATTTTTGTGCTTTGACCAGGGGCTCGCCGCGGCAAGTTTGACCTGGGCCGGCGTGTCTTTCAGCGCTTCCATCATGGTCGGATAGTCACGCCACTCGAGCCCAGCGCTTGAGATTACCTTTAGTTCCGGCATCTTTACATCCATCGGATGGTAGAAAAGGGCATCTGCATGAAATGGGATCAAGCGAAGTTTTTTCGGTAGCATCTTCAGTCGATCAACAGCATATTGTCTCTGTGTCTCTGCATAGACGAATATTAGGTCCATCTGGCTCCGCAGGAATGTCAGGAACCAGCGTTTCTTCGGTGTAGACAGGTGGTGGCCGATTAAAATGTGTGCTGGCCGAAGCATCACAAACTTAAATAGTGTTGCAAGAGGAATGGATACATTTTCGCCGTTTGAAAAAATGGCATCATATTCTTTTCGCTTTGTGAAGCCATAGGCAGCCAGCGCAGCGTCCTTGCCAGCCTTTCGGGCGAGCTTGACCAGCGGATGGGTGCACCCATCGACCACCGCATAATCAGCCAGATCAGCCTTC
>JBDUAM010000381.1:0-9738 GCA_040004655.1 Chthonomonadales bacterium
CGAAGTAGCGCTGCCTCCAGCTATTGGCAATGTGCTTGATCTCTTCGTCGTCCATCGCCAGGTGGACAATGAACTCCGTCACGCCCGGTTTCAGGTCGCGAAACGCCTGATAGTAGTGCGCACGTCGGGTCTCCAGTGTGTCGCCTGAGGCGCCCTCTTTCAGGTAATCGAGCGAGACGAACTTCTGTTTCTGCATCTCTTTGTAGGCCGCCATTGCGTCCACCCCGAAGAACTCCTTCGCCTGCACAATTCGATCCGACGTTGGATAGAGGATCATCGGCATGTACCCCGACTCTTTCGCAACGCGCGTGTAGACGGGATAGAACTTGCCGAAGAAGAGTGTGCCCATGTGGGAGTCGACGTGCGTGGGTTTGATCCCGAACTCTCTTGCTCGAGCGATCTGCGCGCGAACCTCTGTCTCTACTTCTTTCGCGGATGCATACTTGTTCGTGTCCGTCTCAGACCCGTGGATGAACCCCTCTTTGTCGATCAGACCAGGAACAGTATTGTACGGGGCGACCGTTCGCCAGCGGTAAAATCGCCATTCGCTGGTAAGGGTGAGGTGTAATCCAAAGTCGGCTTCGGGGTGGGTCTTGCAGTAATCTGCGATCTCCGGCATCCAGGGGCAGGGAATCATGATGCTGGCGCAGGTGACCACGCCCTTTTCCATGGCGTTGATGGTGGCCACGTTCACGCTGTGGCACATTCCCACATCGTCCGCGTGAATGAGCAGCAGTCGATCAGTCGCTTTGTACCCGAGACGTTCTGCGAGAGACTTACCTGCCTCTTGCGGCGGATTGGCAATCGCCATGCTTCCCAACAAACTAACGGCGGCCAGAAGCGTCGACAATGACATTCAATTCTCCAATTGCATTTTTTATATCAGGCTTTGCGCGCAGGGTTTGTGCCCCGAATGTAACCCTGTGCCATGTTCCAAACTTCCGTACCGACCAGTCGACCGAGTTTTCGGCCTTCAAAATCACCCGCTTGGAAGTGGATTCCTCCGTACTGTCGGGACATCCCAGCTTGATCTGCCGCTTCAGAGAAGGTCGACCACGACAGGGTAACTGGCGCGGATGGAATTCCTGTTTCAAAAGTGGACCAGCCGACCGGGAATGACGCTGAGAATCCACAGGTGTCACTACTCGTGAATCTCTTCAGGATTTCCGCGCCGGCGGCAGTAAATGTACTATGACCCGAGACATATTCTGGAAATGGCGGCGTGATGAAGTTGCGTGACTGGTACGGATACCACTGAGACCCATCTACCATCTGAATGCCAACACCAGGTCCACCAAAACTCGGGATCACCTTGCCGGCATAAATAGTACGAATAGCGGTAAACGGCCGACTGGTGTTATACGCCCGTTTGGCGTCCCAGCAGGCTATTCCAGCGTCCATCACGGCATTTCCCAGCATGAAAAAGAGCTTTACATCTTGATCAAGCGTGTGGTTGTCACGATCAGAAACAAACTGACCGAAAATCTGGCAATGCCCCGGTGGCAAAACGGTTTTGGGGCCGTCAGCCCAGTACTCTGCAATCACCTTTTTCGTGTCGTCTAGATGTGCCGTCAGATCTACAACGGCCTCGGTCTGCGCGAGGTAGGTCGGCGTGCCATAAACAGGAGGCGGAACTGGTCGCAGCGAAGATGGTGTTGAGAGAGCGAACGGAATCACCAATCCCCAGTGGGGCGCAATGTAGCCCGGGCTGGCGCCGTTGGCAAATCTAAGTGGCTGCCATTTGGTGGGATCAACAACACTGTCTGGCGTGTTTACGGGCACATAACCGGTTGTATCGGCATAACCATTTAGCTGGTTTGATCCGTCCGTATGCCGAAAAAACAACAGCTCGGCGGCGACCTTATTCCCGATGCCGGCGGGAGTTGTGGTGTCCATTGAAATATCGAGCGGATTGTATCCGAGGGTCGACATCATGGTGTCGAAGCGAGGCTTTTCCGTTGGAAAGAGGTCAAGAAGGGTTCTGTAAGCCGCAAAGCTGATGGCAATTTGCTTATTGGTAATGGACTGTTCTGCCAGGGGTCGACGGAGTTGACCACCAAGTCTCGTGCCGATCGCAATAGGATCATAGGCAGCCCACGCATCAAAGATTGCGGTGGCGACCATTCCAATTGCTCTGGCGGTCATCGGCGGGCCGAGTTTGGTGGCGCTTACGGAATCCAGAATGGTCTGGGTCCATTGATGCGAGAAACTTCGAGTTCGTGTTCCACCACCGCCTCCACCACCACAACCTGAGATGACAAATGGCGCTGCCGCAGAGGCTGCCAGAAATGCGCGTCGAGTTATTCGTGTACTCACAGTTCATGTCTCCTGTTCATCTCGATTTGATCAAATTGATTTGCCCAATAGTTATTCAGATGTGCCTTTTGTTCCTCTGTTCGCCTTAACCGGCATCCTCCATACTAGCGTAAATCGGTCTCCGGCTCTCGGCTGGCTGGTATAATAGAGAATATAAGCATTCTTCGTGGTTCGTCAGGAGCAGTTGTCGTGTCAACTATACGTCAAGAACAGGTGCAGCAGAGGTTGATCCAGGAGATCAGCGGGATGTTGCGCAAAGAACTTAAGGATCCGCGTCTCGGATTCATCACCATCACCGGCGCGGAGATTTCGCGCGACCTTCGTAACGCCAAGGTCTATGTGAGTGTGCTCGGCAGCGAGGATGAGCAGAAGGCCAGCATGGTCGCCCTACAGCGCGCCGCCGGATTCATCAGCGGAGAATTCACCCGTCGCAATCGACTGCGCGTCGCACCGGAAATTCTCTTCCAACACGACATCGGAGTTTCTCGCGGCTCCCGCATCTTCGAGCTGCTCGGGCAGATCGAGCGCGAACCCAAATCCGAAGATGTAGAACCTACCATCGAGGTCGTCTAACGGCGACCCCCGCAATCCCATTCCAACCTCAAACAAAAACTATGAACCAGAACCTTCCTTACGCCGATGCAGTCCGAGCCATTCGCGCTGCAAACAGAATTGTGCTTGCCAGCCATGTGAACCCGGATGGCGATACCCTCGGCAGCAGTCTCGCCCTCGCCTTTGCCCTGCGATCACTCGGCAAGATGGCCATTCCACTCTCGCATGACGGCGTGCCGGAGATCCTTAAGTGGATGCCGGGCGTCGAAACCGTTGAAACGGAGACATCACTCCGCGACTTCGATCTCGCCATTGTCTGCGATACTGGTACTACCGATCGCATTGGTCAATCTAAAGAGGCCATCCTCTCCGCGCCCGTCTCCATCTGCATCGATCACCATGTGACGGAAGGCGAGTTCGGACAGATCAGAATTGTCGACAGCAAGTCTTCTTCCACCGGTGAACTCATGTTCGACCTCATTCAGGCGCTGGAAGTGGAGTTGACGCCGGATATGGCCAATTGCCTGCTCTGCGCCATCATCACGGATACCGGCTCCTTCCGGTATATGAACGTCACCCCGCGGACTTTTGAGATAGCCGCCGCGTTGATGTCGGCTGGCGCAAGCCCGGCGGAGATATCCGAATTAGTGTTTGAGAATCGGTCGCTGGCTTCGGTGAAACTTCTTGGTCGCGCACTTGAATCGCTGAAAACCGCCGCTGATGGACGAGTCGCCTGGGCCCACGTCAGTGCAAAAGACTTTGAAGAGCTGAACGCGACCGACGAAGAGACCGAAGGAATTGTCAACCACGTTCGAGCGGTGCGCACGGCACACGTCGGCGTGCTCTTTCGGGAGACTCCCAACAAGAAGATTCGCATCAGCCTGCGCTCACGGCCCGGGTTCGACGTAAATCAGGTTGCCAACATGTTTGGCGGCGGCGGACACCACCTTGCCGCGGGCTGCTCGCAAGAGCCCCCACTGGAGACAGCGGAGGAGACCGTCATCGCGGAGATCGTCCGACGGCTCGAAGCCTCCTGATGGACCCCGAGGCTGCCCACGCACTTTCATCGGTCGATTCTCGCCCACCCTGCGGTGTTCTCGTCGTCGACAAGCCCGGCGGAATCACTTCCCATGACGTTGTTGGTCGAATTCGCCGAATCTTCCGTACCAAGCGCGTTGGTCATACCGGCACACTCGACCCGCTTGCCTCGGGCGTCCTCGTCATCTGCCTCGGTCAGGCGACCCGAATTGCCGAGTACCTCTCGGGCGATTCCAAAGAGTACATCGCTGGAATCGAGTTCGGGATCACCACCGATTCGCAGGACATCACCGGGCAGGTCCTCACCCAGCGCGACGCCTCGCAGATCACGCTGGCGGACGTTGAGAAAGCACTTTTAGGCTTTCGTGGCGCGACACGGCAGATACCGCCAATGGTCTCTGCAATCCACCACAACGGTCAGCGACTCTATGATCTCGCGCGGCAGGGTATTGAAGTCGACCGCGAAGCCCGCCCCGTTACTTTTCACGAGATCGAGCTCCTCAACTTCACCCCCGGCGAACGCGGCACGGCGGAGATAAGGGTCCGATGTTCAGCGGGAGCCTACATTCGCACGCTGGCACACGACATCGGCCGAACAGTCGGCTCGGGTGCGACCATGACCTCCCTTCGTCGAATATCCGCTGGCACGTTTACAATTGATCAAGCGGTCGCTTTCGATCAACTCAAGAAAGATGCGGACGCGGGAATTGAACGCGAACGCCTCCTCTCCATTCGAGGCGCGCTGCCCAACTGGCCCATTCGACACCTGAATGCAGAAGAAGAAGTACGTATTCAACACGGGATGAAAATTTATGCGGGCGACATGGCGGGCGAAGGTTCGACCGCACTCCTGATCTCCAGCGCAGGCTACGAGTACGCTCTGGCCGAGCTAACTGAGGGCGAACTCCAGCCCTTCAAAGTTTTCCCGACGGCGGAGATGGTTCCGGCATGAAGATCCATCGCGGCTTGCAGACCATTCGCACCCCACTCGAACAATGCACGGTAGCCATTGGTCGATTTGACGGCGTGCATGTTGGGCACCAGGCGCTAATCGGTAAAGCGGTCCAGTGCGCCCGCGAGCGGGGAATCTCCTCCGTTGTCTTCACGTTTGACAGGCACCCGGCAGAGTTGCTCGCGCCAGATCGAGCGCCTTTTTCCCTCACCACCACCGATCGCCAGGCCGAACTGATTGAAGCGCTTGGAGCGGACCATCTGATGGTCGCCGAATTCGACTGGCAATTCAGCAGTTTGTCGGCCGAATCGTTCATGCATTTTGTACTCTGCGGTGTTCTTGGCGCAAAGGAAGTGTTCGTCGGCGAGGACTTTCGGTTTGGCAGTATGCAGTCCGGCGATGTCGCGGCGCTGATTGAAGCGGAACACCGGTTGGGGTTTCACACACATGTTGTCTCGGCCATCAACGTCGATGGCGAGAAGGCATCCAGCTCACGCGCCCGAAACCTGCTGCTCGCCGGTGATCTGGATGGTGCGCAAGCAATTCTGGGAAGACCACATCGGCTAAGCGGAATAGTGGGGCACGGTGCAGAACTCGGCCGAACCATCGGCTTCCCCACCGCCAATCTGGAGGTTGAGGGCAGGCTGCTGGTCCCCGCAAACGGTATCTACGCCGTTCGTGCCAGAGTAGGCGGCAAAGAACTCACGGGAGCCTGCAGCGTCGGTACGCGCCCGACGGTCGATGGGGTCGGCCGAACAGTTGAGACCTACATGTTCGACTTCAGCGGTGATATCTACGACCATCGACTGGAGATCGACTTCATCGCCCGACTGCGAGACGAATTGAAGTTTGCGTCCGTGGAAAAGATGGTAGAACAAATTCACTTGGATGTCGAGGAGTGTAGACAGATTTTGTCGGCGTAACCTGTAATTCGCAGAGCTGCGTAATGGCGGACTTCTGGGCACGCAAACGTGTCTAATTACTTGTCTCGACCCCACGAATTGGCCTAAAACCTCGTACCAAAAAATATTCTGTGAATATTTTCACAATATGTACATATTCTTCAAATTCCGGTGCCATAATCGATACTGTAACCTGTTAACAACGGACCCAAGTACTGCATGAGGAGGATTTTCATCATGCTGAGCAGCAAGGTAATTCTTTACGATGATAGTTGTCCGATGTGCAGTCTGTACACGCAGGCTTTCGTCCGCTTTAAGCTGTTAGAGCCAGATCACCGAGTCGGACTTGCCGAGGCGGATCCCTCGTATTTAAAACATCTCGATCTACAGCGAGCCCGCCACGAGATACCCCTGCTGGACCGAGATACCGGCGAGGTGATGTATGGTATCGACGCGCTCATCTTTATCTTCAGCCATCGCTTTCCCCCACTTCGACACATCTTCCACTTCAAGCTCTTCCGCTCACCCCTCTACGCGCTGTACCAGCTCGTGACCTACAATCGTCGTGTCATTGCCGGAACAGCCGCTCCCTGCACCGGATTCAACTGCGCGCCAGATTTCAACCTCAAATATCGACTGATCTACCTATGCCTCGCGCTCGGGGTATGGTCCGGACTGATGGTCTGTCTGGGCCTGAAGGCGGCCCTGGTTCAGGATTCGGCGTTGAGCGGGGCCATCGTTATGATTGTTTGCATTCAGATCATTGCCCTTGCGGCGGCTCTGAAAGTTCGCAATCGGTGGGACTATGGCAGCAATACTGCCACCGATGTGCTGCTGTTTAGCCTTCTGGTTTTGCCCTCTGCGGTCGTGCATATGCCGCTGGCTCTTTTGGGGGCCAATCTGGCCATGGCAACGGTCATTACGTCGCTGGACTTTGGTCGACGAATTCGAAATTTAGCAGTTTAGAGTTCTTCTGAATGGGAGAATGGGTGACCTGCATTTCGGCGTTCGTTGGCACTTTTTGGACCCAAGTGTCGGTCCCTGTTGACCACCGGGTTGTAATCATCGTGAACATTTACGTCGGGGCCGATTGGGTTGCGGGCTCCATCAACATCGTGGGTGACCGGGCGGACACATGGGTCCGCGCCCTACGTTTCCACGTGAATCATACGCGGAGACTGAGCCCCCGTGGGTAGGGGCGGAACCCGGGTGTCCGTCGCGGTTAACCAGTGGTACTGTTGGGAACGTGGGCGGATGAATAGCTATTTGACCGAAGACTTCATCCCATCTCGAATCCCGTTCGCAATACCCGTCCATATACCTGGTGCAATTACGGTGAGGGCTGCAAAGCCAGCCAAGAACGATAGCGCCACTCTCAGGGGTACTAAGGCAGATGAATTGGCAAAGACTATTTCTATCCAAAAGACAACAGGTATCAAGTTGGCAAGAAACGCCGGCAAAAGCCCGATGAACTGTAATAATTGACGCGACCTAACTGTTGGCAGCAGCGGAATGAAATATTCTAATTGTTGCGTTTCAGCGTCGGCGGCTATTGGCGTGTCCTTTGGTTTTGATATGGCGTCTGAGCTAATTCGAAACGAACGCTCCCAGCCTAATTCAATTCCAAGTGTCTGATCCATATCTATGCGATTATAAAAGGATGCAACCTTGTAGCTTACAAACGCCGCAACAGAAGTTCCGGCCAACCCCGCTAATCCGATGCCAATACCAAACTTTGATAGCACGTCACACAAATGATCATATGGAATTGTAGTCGACAATTTGTCATTGCTTTGAAATAAGCGAGAGGACAATCCGATATAACTTGCAAACAAGGCACCCTGCAATGTAAGATTAAAGATGGTTCGATGATGAGTAAGAATATCTTGGTGCTCGATCCTCTTTCGACAGACCTTATATATTTTGACCCTAAATTCTAATTGATCTAACAACGGTTCTGGTTGAACTTTCACTCTGGGCTGATCGAGTTCCTCTGGCACGATGTTATTCCTGCGATAACGTTGTGGTTAATCGCGATCCTTTTCCTAGATTAACTATAGTTCCTTGCTGGAGAGTTGAAACAAATGATATCGAGCGTCTAGCGAGTTTTGCAAAAAGGAATCCATATGGATTCCTTTTTGCATGTATTACAATTTAGACCGTAGGGCTTAAGCGAACTCTTTCATTCCGTTCATACCGGGCATGGGGACCGGGTACTTGCCGTTTGCGTCGGCGCGGAGTGGGGAGGCGGAGCTCATGGTCAGCTTGTCGATTCCCGGGCCGAGTTCGACCGGGTGATTCAGCATCTGATCGTAGGTGACCACCTGGCCGCTGTGCGCCGCAACTCGACCCATGGTGGTGACGAGGCTCGCTTGCACGCCGCGCTTCACTTCGTTGTACGGTGTGTTGTTGCGGATGGCCTTGATGAGGTGCTCCCATTCCAGTCGGTACGGGTTCGGTTCGGCCGCATCCCATGCCCATTGGGGAGCGCCGGTAGCGCTCTGCCCCTTGTAGATGCGCGGATGCGCCGGGGAGTGGCCGCCTTCAGAGATGACCGCGAGGCCCTTGGAGCCGTGCGCGTAGCTGGCGAAGGCATTGTTGCAGCCGGGGATACATCGACCATCGAGCGTTAGCTTGGAGCCATCGGCGAAGGTGTATTCCACGGAATAGGTATCGAAGTTCTGATCGATGAAGTTCTCTCGATAGTGTCGACCGCCGAGCGCTTGTGCTTCGACTGGCCATGCGTCCTTCATCCAGCAAGTTTCGTCGATGTGGTGGATGTAGAAGTCGTTGAACGCGCCGCCGCTGAGCCAGAGGAAGCTGTGGAATCGCTTGATCTGGTAGAGCAGTTCGCTCTCACCCTTCGGCACCGGTTCGGAGCGGAAGGAGGCTACGATATCCTGCATTCGGTAAGCGCGCATGTTGATGATGTCGCCGATTTCGCCATTGCGGATTCGCGTGTAGAGTTCGCCGCGGGCTGCGCAGTGTCGACACATGAGACCGACCCCGACTTTCATGCCCTTCTTCATCGACTCTTCGCCGAGTTTGAACATGCGTCGAGCGCCAGGACCGTCGACTGAGACCGGCTTCTCCATGAAGACGTTGACGCCTTTTTCAATGGCGTAGGTAAAGTGGACATACCGGAAGGCAGGCGGGGTGGTGAAGATGGCTACGTCGCTCGGTTTGAGCAAGTCGATGGCCTGTTTGTAGGCGTCGAATCCGGAGAAGCGTCGCTCTGCAGGAACGTCGACCTTGTCGCCGTAGATCTCCTTCAGGTTGTCGTGGCTCGGCTTGATCTTGTTCTCAAAGACGTCTGCCATACCTATCAACTTGATGGGTCCGCTGGTGGTGGCGAGGGCGTCTGCCGCTGCGCCAGAACCGCGTCCGCCGCAGCCGATGAGCACAATGTTGATGGTGCTGCCCTGTGCAAGGTGAACGTTAGGAATGCTTGATGCAGCGAGTGCAGATCCGGAAAGGGCGGTTGCCGCCACAGCGGATCCCGCTGCGATCTTGCTTGTATCTTTAATAAAGTCTCGGCGGGTTAGTGAAACGTCTCTGTTTTCCAATCTAAAATCCTCCCAGGTTGTACGGTACATTGTGCGGCTGTTTGAAGCTAACAGAGGCCCCGGAAATTGGCTCCGAGGCCTCTGTCTATTTGGTTGCGTCTTGCTTAGGCGTAGCTGAAACCGTCCAGTGCGGCCACCTTCGAACTGATGCCACCGATATTCTCTTCGAATATCTGGAGGTTGCCCGGTGCGGTTACGCAGGTATGGAAGATCGGTTTGCCATCAGGTCGCTTGGCGGTCATCACGTCGCGGATGAGGGCTTTGCCCACTTTGCCTTCTGCCTTGAGTTCTGACATTCGGGCTTCGTTGGCTTTCATCTTGCCGCTGCCATGTGCATAGATCTTCATGGCCGTCATGGCGATTCCAGCCTGGCTCGCCTTCGCGAAGATGTCCATGGTCTCCTTCGGGTAGC
>JBDUAM010000265.1:0-2893 GCA_040004655.1 Chthonomonadales bacterium
CATCTTGCCAGTCTCACGGTTAAGAGAAATGGATTTCTTGATATTGCCGGCCGACGCAACTTGGCTTTTTATCTCCGACACAAGGGCGATAGGATTCGTCCCCCGGGCTACCTCTTTTTTGCCCAGGACAATGCGGTATACCATTGCGTCTCCCATAAGCTTTGCTCCCCATGAGTACCCTTTCGGCAATTTTGGAAGGTCAAACGACCCGGACTTTGCTTTAATCAGAATAGGCCTAGACGATCCAGTCTTCCGAATAACAATTCTCACGGCTTTACTGATTTGCTCTTCGTCATCATTTTCGACCTGCGCTGCAGAGGTCTTTGCAAGTTCCCGGTAGACCTCCTGAAGTCGTTGATTAGCTCGCCGTAATTCCTCTTCTTGATCAAACGGTTGTATCTCGCCTTTGTAGACCTCGAGATCCTCCTTCGCTCGGCCAATTAGTTTCTTCTGCGTTTCCATCTTCTGTGGCAATTCGGCCAGCAAATTTCGCAATTTCTGAATCATTCCAATTCCGCTTTCCGATGCAGAGGTGCTCAATTGCTCGGCCAGCAGAGGGTGGTCGCCTTGCATGTTCGGAGTGAGTCGAACAGAAGGCGCATTCTGACCTCGACCTACTACCGTTACCTGGAACCCATTAAAATCGCCGACATTGAGTTCCTTTGTCGAGTTCTTCACATGTTCGACATATGCAATAATTGCGTCGCCTGCCTTACCTGAATTGTCGTACACCTGGTTACCAATTTTCATTTCGAACTGGTCTCTCGGCAAGGCGTACTTGTCTCTGTGGGTAATAGCCTGATCCAGCGAACTGACAATTTTCTCATGGCGCTCTATCACTTTTGGCAAGGACGAAATCTTGCTTTGCGCAACGAATCTTCTGTCGCGATGGGCAGAGGCCAGCATGTCAATCTGCTGGACTTTCTTCTCCAGATCGTTCTTTTCGCGGGATACAAGTCTTGCCGATGGCTTTGTTAAGCGGCTTCGATTGGTCCCCCGTTTCCAGCCACTTCTTAAATTCAGGGTAACCAATTAGGGTCATACTGCCAATTCTGTCCCAGCCCGGGGAATAGTTCTCAAGGTATGTTCGCTTCGCTTCTTGCTCCGTTGTGGCGCCCAAGACGACCTTATGTTCATCAAAGCCACCTGAAGCATTATTCTGGTTGATGACCCAGATATTTGGACTGTCAAGATTGTCGCCCAGGATAACATCTACGTGGTCCTTGTCTTTGCCGATGGTGCCCTTAATGTATCCATAGGGATGTTTCAGTTTGATAGACCACGCCTCGCCGTTTCTATCGGTGCCAGAACGAACTGCGCCCTTCGGTGTCTCAATAGTGATTCTGAGTCCGTGGAGATCGACATGCGCTTTTTGGTAGTTGCCTGCTTTCTTCTGCGCTTCGGTAGGATCTGATTTGACCACCAGTGCAGCTCGATGCAGATGTCGGACGTGCCGAATGAGCACCGTTCTCCGTTGTCCATACTTTGGCCCTCGGAATTCTCGGTCGACCACGAAGTTTCCCTTGTCATCCATATGGCTATTCCCGAGAGACTTCTCTACATCGGTGTGCATCATCTCATGACTCCCTGGAAACTTATGCTCGACCGCAGAATATTGAAGTCCCGTTTTCTTTGCAACGCGCTGCCACAATTCATGATGATGTTTGGTCTCAGCCTCATGCACAGACATCTGCTCTTCGTGAATTCTGTCTTCAAATTCGTCACGAAGGTACCTATCTTCATGGCGAATTACCGGGCCAATATTTTTGGCATAATGGTCTGCCGACCAGCCCTCCGGACCGGGCTTCATCGAATAGGTGTGCGTCGGGCTGACGGCCCTTATTTCTCCCAATCCTGCCGCTGCCGCAAGGTGAACATCTGTCTGGGACAAACTATGCCCACGATGTCCGCCTATCGCGCGCTCACTCCAACCCATTGGATGATTGTGCGTCAGGACTGCGCCTGGCGTTTTTGCTATCATGTGAAGGTGCTTTGGTGTAAAGCTGGCGCGATCAGCCGCGCCATCGGTGGTCCTGAACAGTTCTTTCCCGTCCGGTCCCACAACGACCGCGTGCTCGTGCCGATGCTTATGAATTCCCTGTTCAATGGTATGAAGGGATTCTTTCAGCCTTGATCCAGACTTTGAATTCCCCATCTTCTGCAACACTTTTGACAATCCCTGGTTATACTTGGAAGGCACGCCCGGAGTGATCTCATGCGCGTGTTGCTCGATCCCATGGAAATCAGGGTATTCCGACTTTACGTGTTCCGGTACGTGCTGTCCCATAGCCATGGCGTGAGCAACAGCCCGCGCATGTTCAACATAATGACCGGCCTTCTCTCCGGGATTGTCCGACATTCTCTGAGCGTATTCATCCGAGCTGTACCGGTGAGGATTTTTGGCTGCATGATCCCGATCTGTCATCGACGATGATAAATCAGTCCTATCGGGAGACTCTGCGGGCGCGTTGAAATCCATCGCAAGATTCCCCGCCCCGGTATTGCGCGGGCCAGCCTTCAGCATTTCATTGCCGCTGATTGGCCTTCGTCCACCTATGAGGATGCGAATAGTCTGGCCCGCGAATTTCCCCATGCTTAGCCCCTTCTTTACATTTGTAGTGCTATTTGGTATATTAGAACTAGAGCCATCTTCAAAGCGGGGGAGCTTGTCGGCCCGCAAACCTGAAAGGGACTTGGACACGTCAATCATCCGTCCAGGAGAAGATGGTTTAACTTCGTCGATTGCGCCCTTCTTGACATTTGTATTGCTATTTGGTATATTATCCGTGGGACCGGGCACGTTTCGGACGTTCTGGAGGAAGCCTGTTTTTCGTATCTCACGAGCGACAGTAGCACCATCCACCCGGTGTTTTTTCTTCTTCAGCCATTCTTT